>CAIOCC010000208.1 GCA_903856555.1 uncultured Bacteroidota bacterium | reverse complement strand
TTATGGGTGGATGGCAAGGAGCATTTACCCAAAGCCAAAGAAAGCAACCCCGAAGCGGATGCCATGGTGGACGGGGAATGGCTGCAGGTCAGCGTTTTGACGGCCAAAGAGATCCGCATTCAGCAACCTCGTTTGTTGGAGTTGCAATTGCGCGGTGCCGTTGCGGTTCACAGCCAAGGCATCCTGCGCGAAGATTTGTTACGAATTGAGCTCAGCGGGGTGGGCCAAGTGGTGTTGGATTTGGAGGTTGGTGAATTGCTGGCCGATTTGCGGGGTTTGGGAAGGATGGAGTTCAAGGGCAAGGCCGATAATGTTCGATTGGAAATAAACGGCCCCGGCTTGGTGGAAGCTCGGCAATTGAAGGTTCGTCGCGCCCAGATTTTTATTGATGGATTGGGATTGTGCCGTCTGGATGTTTCCGATTCATTGTTGGCGGATATCTCGGGCGGTGGCAGCATACGTTATCGCAAAGAACCGCCCACCATGTTGAACCGCATCAACGGTTTGGGCTCCATTGCGGCTTGGGATACCGATGAAAACGGAGGACCAACGCGTTCGGAGATGGCCAAAGGCGATTTTTGGTCCGGTCGTAGTGTCAAGGAGCCCAAAATTCCGGCTTTTGAATTGGGTTTTGCTCATTGGATGGTCCGTGGTCGCTATGCAGGGGCTCCTGCCAGCGATCCCCTGCTGCGGATGGAACCCGAAAAATCCCTGTTCATGCAATGGTGGACCCCCCTTCGTTTTCAGGAGGCCCTGTTGGGGGTTTCCAAGAACGGCACTGTTTCTCCCGCGGGTTCGCTTTGGGTTCGGGGTGGGATGCTTTTGCATTACAACAATCTACGGCTGGAGGATAACCTGATGTTAACCAAGAGTAACGGGCGTTTGGCAGTCCTGGCCATGGATAGTACCACCGGTTCCCGCTTTGGGCGCTCCAATTTCGAAAACTTGCATTTGATGTTACCGGTTGGTTTGACCTTTGTTCAGGGAACCCGACCCAACCGGGGTTGGCATGCCGGATTGATGGCCATACCCGGGCTAAGGCTTTGGTCCAGAACCCTGAATCGGTACCGAGATCCAGGCGGGAATGTTGAATTGTATCGAACGGGTAACTTTTACCAAAATCCTTTTTCTTTGGCCATTCGTTCCGAAGTGGGCAAAGGGAATTGGAGGTTTTTTGGGCAGTATTCGGTGTATTCGATGTTCCGAGGGGGTTTGGGTCCCGACCTGAATCGTTTGGACTGGGGGATCACCCTTTGGGGCTACTAAGGCAGCCTTCGTGAGGAGGGCTTAGGAAGCCTCTTTCTCCAAGGCCTGGATACGGTCCCTGATTTTGGCCGCCAGGAGAAAGTCCATGTCCTTGACGGCTTGGTTCATTTCTTTTTTGAGTACGCGCAGGGTTTTGCGACGTTCGCTTTCGCTGAGGGGCGTGGCAGGCCCTTGTTCGGGGCCGGGTTCCGCCACGGCAAGGGATAGGGATGTTTTTTCGGAGTAGACGGTTTCCTGGCCTGCTCTTTTAACAGGGCTTGATTGGTTGCGAATATCCAACAAAGAACTTTGGAGTCGAATTTCATCATCGCTTTTGCGAATACTCCGAGGAATCACTCCATGCAATCGATTATGCGCCTCTTGTTTTTGGCGTCTACGATCGCATTCGTCGATGGTGGCCTTCATGGAGCCGGTGACCCGGTCGGCATAGAAGAGAACCCGGCCTTTTTCGTGGCGAGCGGCGCGGCCGGCCGTTTGGGTTAAGGACTTGTAGTTCCTCAAAAAACCCTCCTTGTCGGCATCCATAATCGCCACGAGGGCCACCTCCGGGAGGTCCAATCCTTCTCGTAACAAATTAACGCCAATCAGGACTTCGATTTTTCCCAGCCGCAGATCCCGCAGGATTTCCACCCTTTCCAAGGTTTCCACCCCGCTGTGCAGGTAGGTGCAGGCCACCCCGGCTTCCAAGAGATAGCGGGAGAGCTCTTCGGCCATGCGTTTGGTCAGGGTGGTGACGAGAACCCGGTGACCAAGCAGGCGTTCCTTTCGAATTTCTTCCATCAGGTCATCGACTTGACGGGTCACGGGCCTGATTTCGATGGGGGGATCCAAAAGTCCTGTTGGACGGACCACCTGTTCGACCACCACGCCTTGGCAATGTTGCAATTCATAATCTCCCGGGGTGGCACTGACGTAAACAACCTGCGGGATCAGGGACTCGAATTCCCCAAAGGTGAGGGGGCGGTTGTCCAAGGCAGCCGGTAGTCGAAACCCGTATTCGACCAAGTTGAGCTTGCGGCTGCGGTCTCCACCGTACATGGCCCGGACCTGGGGCAAGGTCTGATGGCTTTCGTCCACCAACAAAAGAAAATCCGACGGGAAGTAATCGAGTAAACAAAAAGGTCTCTCACCGGGATTGCGGCGGTCCAGGTAGCGGGAATAATTCTCGATACCCGAACAATACCCCAATTCCCGAATCATTTCAACATCAAAGGTGACCCGGTCTTCGATGCGACGCGCTTCTTCAAAGCGACCCTCGTGTTTGAAATGATCAACCTGGGCGACCATGTCTTTTTGGATTTCAAAGAGGAGGTCCCCCAATTCATTCCGTGACGTAACATAATTCGAAGCCGGGAAAAGAGCCAGATCTTCCAGATCTTCCGAACTGCGACCGCTCTCCGGGTCCAGTCGGTACAGGCCTTCGATTTGGGTTCCGTTCCATTCCAGCCGGTAGGCATGGTCGGTATAGGCGGGATAGATATCCACGGTTTCGCCCCTGACCCGAAAGGTACCACGGGTCAATTCATGCAAGGCCCTGGAATACATGATGTCCACGAGGCTACGCAACAAACGCTCGATGGTTATCACCTGCCCACGCTGGAGACGAATGACTTTGTCGGTATAATCCGCCGGATTTCCCATTCCGTAAATGCAGGATACAGAGGCCACCACCAGGACATCCCGGCGCCCGGACATCAACGATGAGGTCGTCCTCAGACGGAGTTTTTCGATTTCATCGTTAATCGAGAGATCCTTCTCGATGTAGGTTCCGGTGGAAGGCAGGTAGGCTTCGGGTTGGTAATAATCGTAGTACGAAACAAAATACTCGACCGCATTCTCAGGAAAAAATTGCCTGAATTCACCGTAAAGTTGGGCAACAAGGGTTTTGTTATGCGTTAGCACCAAGGTGGGACGCTGGACGGCTTCCACGACCTTGGCCATGGTAAAGGTTTTGCCGGAACCGGTCACCCCCAACAAAACCTGAGCCGGGTCCCCCCTTTGCAGGCCTTCGGTCAGCTGAGCGATGGCCGATGGCTGATCGCCGGCCGGCTCAAATTCGGAATAGACGCGAAAGGCCATCAGAGAATACGGAGAAAGGGATCAGAAGACAAGTTGAATGCGGTCATTTTGGAGGATTTCGCCGCCAGGCAAGTTGGACCAAAACCGAAGGGAGGCTTCGGCTTGGGCTTGGAACATGGTCATTCCGCCCATAACACGGGCGCCTTTGGCTCGACATTCCTCCAAAAAAAGAGTTTCCAAAGGATTGTAAATCAAGTCCATCACATAATGTCCCCGGCCCAGTCCCTCCAGATTCAAGGGCGGCCTCGTCGTAAGGTGGGGTGCCATGCCCAAGGGGGTGCATTGCACCAACAGGGGGTGATCCGCCAGGACTTTGCGGTTGACCTGCTCCCAGAGAATTTCGGGCACTCTTGGTTTTTGGGAGAGGGTTCGGGTGACGATTTGGTAAGGAATTTTTCGTTGTTCAAACACAAAACCAACCGCCGCCGCGACTCCGCCGTTTCCCAGAACCAGAGCTGGGCCCGGAGTTCCTTCCGTGCACAACGAATCCAGGGCCTTGGAGAAACCCTCAACGTCGGTGTTATGCCCCACCACCGCTTCCAAGTCTTCTCCAAGGACATCCTTGGAACCTACCCGGCGGAAGCCAATGCAATTAACGGCACCGCATCCGGCGGCTTCCGCGGTCAATTGAAACAATCTTTCAACGTCCGAAGGATGTTGGAATTCCTGAAACGCGGTTTTTTTGTGTGGTAAGGTGATGTTCAGCCCTAGAAGGCGGGGGTTTTGCCTGGCCAGATTAACCAAGCCGGGGTAGGACATCGATTCAAAGCGGTGGTAGGTTGCTGGGACGCCTGCCCGTTCAAAGGCCTCTCCAAAACAACGTGGGGACGCTGAATGTCCCAAGGGATAGCCCAGCAGGCCCAGGTTCACCCGGTGGTGGTTTGGGATTCGGACAGGGAGCGATGACGGCCCCAGGCCTCCAGACCCAAGATTAGAGCGGCTCCCAAAACGGCCAAGGTCAAGGCCAGGATGGTCTGTGCAGGAAGCCCGGTCAAGGTTTCGTAAGCCCAGGGGCTGAGGTTTTCTTCGGTCAAAGGGTGTTGGCCTCCTTTGCTGTCCGTGTAGTAGGTGAGGGTTTGTTTCCAGGGCCAGACCTTGTTCAGGGAGCCCAGCATAAATCCGGCCAGAAGGGAAACGGTGGTTAAGTGATGTTTGCGCAGCAACCAAGTTAGGAGATGCGAAAACGAAAGCAAGCCAATCGCCGCACCGGCCATAAAGACCAAGATCACCGGTAGATTGAACTCGTGCAGGGCCTGCAGGATGAACTTGTATTTGCCCATCAACAAAAGAATAAAGGACCCTGATATCCCTGGGAGTATCATGGCACAGATGGCAATGGCTCCACTCACAAAGATGAACCACAGGGCTTCGGGGGTTTGGGTTGGTGACATGATGGTGATGGCATAGGCCAACACAGTTCCCAATACAAACCCGAATCCAAATCGTAGAGATTTCAAGTCCAAACCCCGACAAACACCTGCAATACTGGCCAGAATCAATCCTAGGAAGAAAGACCAAGTCGGAATGGGATGAAATTCCAAAAGGTAAAGCATGAGCTTGGAAAGCAGCAAAATACTGGTTCCAATTCCCGAGAGCAAAACCACCAAAAAGCTTCCGTTGATTTTGGCCCACGCGGCCGACCATTCCCTTCGTAACACCATTCCGAGCAGGGCTGCGTCGAATGAACGAAGGGCTTGGAGCAGTGTTTCGTAAATGCCCGAAATGAAGGCGATGGTTCCTCCGGAGACCCCGGGTACGACATCGGCCGCGCCCATTGCGACGCCTTTGAGGTATAAAAGAAGAGAGCGCATGGCGGGTGGCGGGTTTTTAGGGAAGGGGCTTGGCGCCTAGGTTTTAGGAATCCAAGAATTGAGCAAAGGTATCGCTTCGAAGACCGAGGCGCAAGGTTTCCAGCGCTACCACTTCGTGGGGTGCAACATTGCCCAAGTTGACATTGCAACCTTGCATTTTGATGAACCAGGTTTGTTGGGCTTTGTTGGGGGCTTCCCAAAGAATTTTGGTTGGTGGAATTTGGGTAAGAATTTCTTCGACAAGGCCCGAACGAACCTCGCCCGTGCTACGAAAAATCCCAACATTACCAGCTTCTCGGGCCTCGGCGATGACGATTTCGGAACCGGCTTCCAATTCAGCCTTCATCATGGCGATCCACCGGTAGGGGGCAATGATTTTTTCGGCGTCTTTGGAGCCAACCTCGGAGAGAACACGAAAATCCTTGGCGAATTCTCGGATGTACCCGCACTTGGTTTCTTGGGACATGTCCAGTGAACCATCTGAAATTTCGACCGTATCGAGCCCCAATTCGTCCAAGAGGCGTTTGAATTCATCGGTGCGTTGACGGGCCGCAAATAATTCAAAGAGAGTTCCGCCCAAATAACAACGAATGTTGGCCTGCCGATAACAATGAATCTTATCGTGTAATTTTCGGTTAAAGAGGCCGGTGGACCATCCTAATTTGACCAAATCGGTATGTTCTGCGCCGTTTTCGAGGAAGGCTTCGGCTTCGGACAGGCTGAGGCCTTTGTCCATCACCATGGTTAAACCATCCTGACGGGGTTTGTTACGCCGGTCGGGGACTTGCCCCAACCTCGTCTTAAAGTCAAAGTTAAAATCAGCCATAGACGGCATTTAATTAGTTCAGGGGGTAAAGGTTTTAATCCAGGGCCTTGTATTCGCGAAGGAGGGCCACCACTTCGCTGTTGTTGTGGGCATCCGGCCAGAAGGTTAACAAATGATGCGATTCTGATGGATCCACCGAAAGGGCCCACTGCAGGCAGGTATGGGCTAAATCCAAGAGTTCTTTGATTTCAAAGGCAAAGATCAGACCGGCTAATTCGAAGAAATAAGCGGCATCGTCCTTGTGCGGTTCTTGACCATCCTGTATGCAACGGAGGGCGTCTTCATAACGATCCACAGCTAAAAACAAGGATACCAGGAGAATGCGGGCTTCCCAGAAACCTTCGTCCAGTCGCAGTGCCTCGGCCAAGACCTGTTCGGCTTCGTCGTAGCGGGCCAAAGCCATGAGGATACGGCCTTTTTCGTACCAGTATTCTTCGTGATCGGCCGCCAATTCCAGGGCGCGGTTGATGAGGACCAAGGCGGCGGACCATGACTCGGATTGGGCCTTGCAGGCGGCCTGCCCAAACCAGGCATCCGCCAACAGGGGGTCCAAGACGGCTGCTTCTTCGTAACGCGCCAGGGCCTCGTCGATCCGGTTCAGTTTCTCGTAACACACGCCCAATCCGTTCACAAAGAGGGGATAATCGGGCTCGCAACGAATAGCTTCCTGCATTTGTTCCAAGGCCTCGGGATATTTTTCGAGGTTGATGAAGGTATTGGCCCGGTTAAAATGGGCCATGGACAGGTCCGGACGAATCAAGAGTGCGTATTCAAAGGCATCCAGGGCTTTTTCGAAAAGGCCGGCCTGGTTGTAAAGAATCCCCTGGTTGTACCAAGCCGCATCGGAATAGGGATTCTGATTGATTTGTTCCTCAAAAAAAGCGATGCCATCGTCCATCAATTCGAGTTGATGGTAACAATACCCCAAATCGTAGAGAAGGTGCTCTTGGTCGACTTGGTCTTTTTGGACGCATAACAAAAAATGATCCAGGGCGGAGCGCCAACGACCTGCATTCATAAAGACCATCCCAAAAGCCAATTGAACCGAAGGCATCTGTTCCGCGTCCGCTAATTGTTCGGCTTTGCGAAGGTGGAGCAGGGCACGGTTGGTCTGGTTGCGGTAATCGTAGAGGGAGGAGCGCGTGAGGTGAAGCTCGACCAAGGTGGGGTTAATCCGGAGGGCTTTGTCGAGGAGCTCTTCGGCCTGGCGGATTTCGCCACTGCCCATCATCATTTGGGCCTTTCGTAACATAAAACCGGCATGGTTCGGCGATTGTTCCAAGCCTTTGGACAAAACCTGTTCGGCCTTGTCCATATGGCCCCGTTCCAAGTAATAATCAAAAATCTGCTCCAACTCCTCGGAGTCAAAAAACCAAGAGAAACTGCTGCTCAAGGTTTGCTCAAAGCGTTCGACATTCTCCCTTGTTTCGGGATCCTGTTCGTCAAAGGGGTCACTCCAATCGGCCAAAGGGGAATATTTTCACAAAAATAGGGCTCAATGGCCGGGTTAGGCGTTCATGTCCAGGTTGGGCGCTGGAGTTTTTTTAAACAAAATGAGGGGAAATTAAAAATAATAGTACTTTGTATTGCAAAGTACCTTGGATGAAGTATGTTTGCCCTATGAATATGGAAAATGTACGTGCCCAAATGCGCAAAGGTGTCCTGGAACTCTGCATCCTGAGGGTTTTGGGACGGGGCGAAGCCTATGCAAGTGATCTCCTAAGTGATCTGCGGAACGCGGATATGTTGGTGGTGGAAGGAACCTTGTACCCCCTTTTGACCCGTATGAAAAATGCGGGTTGGCTGGATTATCGATGGGAGGAATCCAAAAGTGGTCCTCCACGCAAGTACTACCGCCTCACGGAGCAGGGCCTTGTCATTCTATCGGACTTGAATCGGGAGTGGTTGGCCTTTACCGATGCCGTTGCCTCTTTATCGCATTAATTCTATTTTAAAAAACGAAGCCTTATCATGAAAACAACCGTATCTATTCACCTGGGGGGCCACCTGATGCATGCCGAAGAGGATGCCCATCGTCAGCTGGTTCATTACCTGGATTCCATCAAAAAACACCTTGATAACACCGAGGGTCGCGATGAGATTTTATCCGATATCGAATCCCGTTTTGCGGAGTTACTCGTGGAACGATGGTCTGGAAAATCAGGTGTTATAACGCTCAAAGATGTGGAATCGGTCATTCAAATTTTGGGGAGTCCTTCGCAGTGGACGGAAGGCCCGGTGGATGCTTTTTCGGAGGCTGAATCCGTTTCCGGAAAGCAGGCCGAAACCGGGGAACGATCTGGTTACCAGGGCGAAATACCGGCTCCAAAGCGACTTTTTCGGGATGGGAGTCGGCGTGTGCTGGGAGGGGTTTCGGCAGGTTTGGCGGCCTATTTTGGTTTGGATTTGGCTTTGGTTCGGGTGGTTGTTCTTTTGTTGGGGCTCTTTACGGGGATAGGGGTCTTTGCGTATTTGGTGTTGTGGGTGGCCGTGCCCAAGGCCAGGTCGACGGCCGATAGGCTGGCGATGCAGGGTCGGGCGGTCACATTGGAGTCGATTCGTAACAAAGTGGAGGAAGAGTACCGGTCGGTGGAGCAGACCCTGCAGAACCCAAACAATCATCGTCGCTGGGAGGCTTCGTTGAGGGGTTGGGCCCGCAATGCCAACGGAATTGCGGCTCCGGTTTTGAGAGGCCTGGGGAAATTGGTTGGGTTCTTCCTGGCCTTGGGGACGGTGGTTTTTTTGATAGGGATAGGATTGGTTTTTTGGTTTTTTAGCATGGGCCTGGGCGTGGGCGATGGTCTTTTGGTCGAAGGCGATTTTTCGCTGCATGACTGGGTGGCTTTGTTTTGGCCTTCAACGCTTTCGTGGGGTGTCGGTTGGTTCGCCTTGGGACTGGTATTGGTTGGTCCCTTGGTGTTGATGGGGGTTCTCGCCGTACGCTTTTTGCGCGGTGCACCTTTTCGTTTCATGAGGACCCTTTTGGGCCTTTCGGTGCTGGCTTTCATCCTGGGGGCCCTGCTGGCCGTGATGCCCCTGGTTTATTACGCCGAGGATATTGAACACAAAGCCGTTACGACCCAAACGATTTCCCTGGATAGCACGGTGAACTCCTGGTCCTTGGGCCTTATGCCCGCCTTTCTTGATGAGCAAGGTCGGCCGGTTGATTTTGAAGGGGAGGCTTGGGTCACCGAGGAAGAATTCCGGATCGGTTCGGACCAAAACAACCATGAATCGGAGGCCTTGGATTTGGTTGAATGGGACAAGGAAACCACCCGGTGGCGCAAAGCCCAACAAAGGGTTTATGTCAACAACTTGGGGATCCGCTTGGTTCCGACCGAAGGCAGGGCTTTGCTTAAGTCCAACCTCCGCGCGGCGGGTCGCAGCAGGGCACATGCCAAGACTCGTTCGGCCCTGGCGGGTACATCCTACGTCTGCGATAGCACGGGGCGCATTGCCTTGGCGGAAGGGATTCATTTCCCCAAGAGCGATGGTTTTCGAATGCAAAAAGCACAGTGGACCTTCTATATCCCCGTGGGTCAATCCATCCGTTTCGACGAGCGATTGGCTCCTTATTTGGAAGAAACAGCGGTGGTGGGCGATTTTCCGGTTTCGGAATTAGCGGGGCAGCGTTGCATCATGACCTCCAATGGGTTGGTACGCATGGGCTTCTAGCCGGATGCCTGGTCAAATTAGCAATATTTGACAATGAGCCGAAGGCAAAGGCTGTTTATCTTTCAAAAACTAGCAAAACATCGTTGATCCGTTGAATCCACCAAAAACAATAGGTTAAAACATCCACCTTTCAATATGTTCAAACATTCACCTTTCCTTTTTCAAACGATCCTCTTTGGAATCGCCCGTTATCGATTTTTTATTCTCCTCCTAGGGTTGATGGGTTGGGGAACCAACCGGACTTTGGCGGCGGCTACTGAATATTTTCAGCAGAAGGTACGCTACCAAATCCAGGTGACTTTGGATCCGGTTCATCATGTGTTGAACGGTCGACTGTCCATGGATTATACGAATCAATCGCCCCAGACGCTTGATCGTTTGGTCATGCACCTGCACCCCAATGCCTACTCGTCCACGCGTACCGCCTTTGCCCAACAACAATTGGCCGGTGGAAGTACCCGATTTCGATTTGCGGCGGACAGCCTTCGGGGAGGTATGGATTCGTTGGAATTTAGGGTCAACGGGCAAAAGCTGCGTTGGGAATTCTGGCATGCCGATACCCCCGATATCGCCACCGTTTATTTGGAACAACCCTTGATGCCCGGGGCCACCGTGACCCTGGAGACCCCTTTTCGGGTCCGCATCCCCGGGGATTTTTCACGGATGGGCCATGTGGGCCAACAATACCAGATTACGCAATGGTACCCCAAACCAGCGGTTTACGATACCAAAGGCTGGCATCCCTTGCCTTACCTGGATCAAGGAGAGTTTTTTAGTGAATTTGGTTCTTTTGAGGTCGATATCACGGTCCCTGCCCATTACCGAGTGGCCTCCTCCGGGGATTTGCAGACCCCTTCGGAGCAGCAGTGGTTGGACTCCCTGGCGAAGCCTTGCGCCGGACTGGATTCCTTTCCTCCCCTTCGAATGCGGGGTGATTCTTTGAACCCTCCCTCCTCTTCGACCAAAACGCTGCGCTATGTTTTGGACCAGGCTCATGATTTTGCCTGGTTTTGTGCGCCAGATTATTATGTCCGTCAAAGCAAAATTGAAATCGACGGCAAGGAGGTCAAGACCTATGCTTTTTTTACCGGCGGTAACAAATCCTGGAAAGACGCGACGCTTTTCGTCGATTCCTCGGTCTATTATTATTCCAAATGGCTGGGTCCTTATCCGTACAAGACCTGCACGGCGGTGGAAGGGGCCTTGCGTGCCGGTGGTGGAATGGAATACCCGACCATCACCGTGATATCGGCCGGAGGTTCTCCCCTGATGTTGGACTTGATTATTGCCCACGAAGTGGGGCATAATTGGTTCTACGGCATTCTGGCTTCCAACGAAAGAGACCATCCTTTCTTGGACGAAGGTTTCAATTCCTTTTACGAAACCCGGTACCTGCGGACGCGCTATCCCGGTCAAAATCTCCTTGAAGCTCAGTTCGAGAAGGCCCCCAAAGCCTTGACGCGGATTTTGGAGCCATGGCCGGACCTGGATAACCTATCCTTGTTGCTCTCGTTGCGTCGCGGCAAAGACCGTTCCTTGTGGCATTCGCATACCATGGATTACGATGGCGAAACCTACGGGACCCTGGCCTACAAAAAAACCGCCTTGGAGCTCACCTATTTGGAGGCTTATTTGGGTCGCGAGGAAATGGATCGTCGAATGCAGGCCTATTACCAAACATGGAAATTCAGACACCCTTCTCCGGAGGACATGGAGTTGATTTTGAAGCAGAAAAGTCCGGAACAAATCATGTTGCAACAACAAACATCCGTGGCTTCCAAATCGGTGGATTGGTGGTTTGAGGAAAGACTGCGCAAAGCAGAACCCTTGGATTATCGCTTGGTTTCTCAGCGCGTTCATACCAAATCCTCGGGTTGGGGGCTTGAAGCGGTGTTGCGAGGTCGTGGGACGGCCACCCCTCTTCTGTTGGCTATTACCGATACCGGGGGACGTATCATCCGGCAAGAATGGGTGGAGGGTTTTGAAGGCAAGCGGACCATGCGGTGGAATTTGCCCGTCCTTCCAGAAGGTTTGGTTCTGGATCCGGATCATGCCCTGCCGCTTTATGTGCGTTCGCGGAATCATTCGGAAGGTCGCTCCGTTTGGAGGCCTTCCTTGCCCTTGGATTTCGAGGGTCACCGCTTGTCCTGGCTTCCGTGGATTAATTACCTGGAGACGGAGGGTTGGACCCCAGGATTCTTGGTCATGAGTCCGATTTTGTTGCCCACCAATTTGAAATACCTTGGGTTGCTGCAGGTGGGGACCCGGAGTCGGGCATTAAGCGGGAGCATGAAGGTGAATTACGATTGGTTTCCTAGTCAGTCCTACGGCCCCCAGTGGAGTGCAAGCCTGAACTGGCGTCGCTTTGAGCGTTTGGGGCCTCTGAACGGCGGAACCTTGCATGGATTTTTGCGTTGGCAGGCTCCCGAGGGCCTTCGCAGTGCGGGGAGGAGACGAACCTTGGAGCTGGGCTGGCGACAACGTTACAACGGGGGTCCGGCCGAATCCTACATGCCGAATGCCCCAACAAGCCATCCAGACGGATCCAATTCATTCAATTGGGGTCGCGCTGCCTGGGCAGGGGATTCAGCCGTGGTACCTACCGGCTTATGGCCTTACTTGAAAGGCTCCTATTCCGACGGAAATGTGTTACGAAGCAGGGGTTGGGGCTGGTTGATTCAAACCGGAAGAGCCAATGGTTGGCGCCCGGGATCGGCCCATCCTTCACGGATCGAATCCTATGCCAACATGAGCCGACTCTTGGGAGAAGGTCGTCACCGCTGGCGAATGAATTTACGAATTTGGGGTGGCTATGCCTACGGCAACGAAGCCTACCAGGATGATCGTGATGGAAAGGGCGGTCGCCTCTTCAACGGCCCCGGTCTTTACAGTCCGGCCGGTTTGGGCGGTGCTCAGGAATGGTCTGCCCAGGATTTGATGTGGGCCCGACCTCAGATGGTCAAGCTCGGGGCCTTGACAACCACCGAACATGCCGACCAATGGAGAAACGACCCCACATGGCGTGGATTGGGTGGACGTCAGGTACTCCTTCGGGATGCAGGTTTTAGGACCCCGGCCGGACCTTACAGTCAATTCTTGTTGCAACAAATGTCCAGGCCTTTGGAATATCAATTGGCGGTAAACCTCGAACTTGAACTTCCTAGGTCCCTTGTGAAGTTGCCCCTCAGCATTTTTGCCAATGTTCAACGCAACAATTGGAATGGCCGTAGTCCTTTGTCCCCGCTGGCAACCATCGCTGATTTGATTCCGAACGACGATCCATGGCTGGCCCCTTTGCCCGACCTCAGTTGGGAAACCGGTATCACTCTCAAGGTTCTGCCTTTTATGCAGTTTCATTGGCTGGCCGCGGTGAGTCAGGACTTGAAACGCAATTTTGGAAGCGGTTCACCGGATTCTCGGGCCCCTTGGTACACGCGCTGGAGTTGGACCCTGGACCTCAATGCCTTGGATCCTCAGCGGCTAATTTTTTAATCCGTAAGTGGTTTATTGTACTTTTGCAGGCCTTGGCATTCTCTAAGGCCCAAAAGACAAAAGTTATGAAACATTCCCTGAATCAAATGTTGAGCGCCCTTGAATTGCAGGGTTTGGAATCGGGGGCCTCGACAGGTCGCCAGACCTTGAATGCCGGGGGCGCCTTGCTGGAATCCAGATCGCCGGTGGATGGGGCTTTGATTGGCTCGGTCACCCAAGCATCCCATACCGACTACGAACAGGTCATGGCCGCTGCTGTTGCGGCCTTTCATGAATGGAAAACGGTGCCGGCGCCCCACCGCGGTGAATTGGTCCGTTTGTTGGGGGAAGAATTTCGACGCCTCAAGGAGCCCTTGGGTCAATTGGTATCCTACGAAATGGGGAAAAGCCTCCAGGAAGGCTTGGGGGAGGTCCAAGAAATCATTGATATCTGTGATTTTGCGGTGGGTCTTTCCCGCCAGCTCTACGGCTTGACCATGCACAGCGAACGTCCCGGTCACCGCATGTACGAGCAATGGCATCCGTTGGGGGTGGTCGGTGTTATTTCGGCCTTCAATTTCCCGGTGGCCGTCTGGAGTTGGAATACGATGATTGCCTGGGTCTGTGGGAATGCTTGCGTTTGGAAACCTTCCGAAAAAACCCCTTTGACCGCCTTGGCTTGTCAAAAAATCACGGCCCGCGTGATGGAGGCCTTTGGGGCCCCCGAAGGACTCAGCGGATTGGTGGTGGGAGATGCCCGGGTTGGGGAATGGCTGAGCCAAGACCCGCGCGTTCCGTTGGTATCAGCCACGGGATCAAC
>CAIOCC010000207.1 GCA_903856555.1 uncultured Bacteroidota bacterium | reverse complement strand
ATGATTTCACAGATGTATTTGAATCCAATAGGGGTCACCACCAAGTTGAGACCAAAGTGTCGGCACAAACGCTCCATGCGCGGGCTCACGGAAAAGGAAACCACCACATCGCCTTTTTTGCCTTGAACACCGGCCAAGTAGGCCACCAAAAGCATCAAAATATGATGGGAATCCACAAAGTCTCCCGAGGCATTTAACAAGCCAATTCGGTCCGCATCCCCATCCACGGCAAGACCGATCTCAAGAGAGGGGTCGCTGGCCAAACGTTCCGAAAGCTCGGTCAAATTACGGGCAATGGGCTCGGGTGCCTGGCCGTCAAATCCGGGGTTGTGGCTGCAATGCAAAAGCCGGGCATGGGGGAATAAATCAGGGATCACACGCTGACCAGCACCGTACATAGCATCAAAGGCCAAACGCTCCGAAAGAGGTTGTATAGCTTCCAAGTCGAAATTCTTTCGAATTTCATCCAGATAGGCCGCGTAAAGATCCACATCCACGATGCGACCCCATTCCTTCCAATAGGCCACCGACTTTTGCAAAGCAGGGGCCTGCTCAGGGATCAGGGCTTCCACCTCGGAGATCATCGAAGGAACGGCGGGCCCTCCATAGGATGCCTTGATCTTGAAGCCGTTGTACGAAGGCGGGTTGTGGCTGGCAGTCAAAATAACCCCGGCCTGGGCTCCGTGTTGAACGGTTCCCAGCGATACCATGGGGGTCGAAACAAAGTCATTGCGGTCCCAAAGGACTTTGACACCGTTTTGGGCCATCACCAAGGCGACGGTTTCCGCAAACATGCGGCCACCAAATCGGCAATCCGATCCCAAGACCAGCGTAGGGGAGGGATTCGTCTTCAAAAGCCATTCGGCGGTACCCTGGGCAACGCGAGCTACGTTGTCAACCGTAAAATCCTTGGCTATAATGGCTCGCCATCCGTCGGTTCCAAATTTGATTGTCATGTCCCAAAGATAAATCCCGACTTAGCCAGTCCAAGTGGTTGTATTTTTGGAGAATCAAGTACATCGCCGTGAAAACCAACCCTATTGAAGACGATTTGTTGAATTTGGTCACGTTGAGGAACCGCCTCGCCGAATTAGGCTACGCGGATCCGGAATACGACGAGGCCGAAGACCTTTTGCTGGAGGCCGAAGACGCTTTCAACCGTGAACACGGTTCCTTTTTGGAAAACCTATTGCAGAAATTGCACGAAGCCCATTTTCCAGGACAGGAAGTCCTTCTGCCGACCGCCTACATGGCGGCGGTCTACCGGGATTCCGTGGTCGAAGAAGGGGCTTACGAACTCCCCATGGACGAAGGCATCTTGGTAGACTGGGAATTATCGGACCGCTCAACGCGCAAAGCCAAATTGGTTTTGGTCCCATCGCCCGTACGGTGGATGCTTTTTGACGGAGAAGGGATGCAATGCCTTTGGTCCATGGAGGAACCGGACCGTTTTCGGACACCCCAACCCAACAGCGCCGAAAACCAATAGCGATGAAGGCTCCCGTTCATTTGATGTTATGGGGCGTTTGGGCGCTAGCCACCGCCATTCAATCCTGCGATCCCCGCACGCCAACACCGCCTGTTCAAAACACCGAGGGTCTCTACCTTCGTTTGGACCATCGTTACGATTCCTCTGCATTGGAATTGAACAGGGCCTGGCTGCCCACCCTCCTGAATCAGGTCGAGATCAACCATTGCCAGTATTACCTCAGCGGTTTTGCCTTGCAACGCACCGATAGTTCTTGGCTCGAATTCCCCAACGCGGTTTTTTATGCCGACTTGGAGCGTCAAACCCAATCGCGCTGGCGTTTGGCTCCTTCGGTTCCCGCCGGGACCTTCACCGCCTTGCGGTTTCGTGTAGGATTGGACTCCCTGCTCAACCACAGCGATCCGGCTTCTTGGCCTCCTAGCCATCCGCTTTCTTTGCTTAGCAGTGCCCACATGCATTGGAATTGGAACAGCGGTTATATTTTTTTCAAAATGGAGGGTCAATATCAGCGACCTTCCATGCCGGTGAACGGTGGTTTTTCCTATCATTTGGGAGGGGATGAAATGTTACGAACCGTGATACTTCCGTTTTCCCCCCTTGCTTTGGAGGGACCCGAGACGGACCTTTCGGTTCATCTCCAAATGCGTGGTTTTTTTGATGGTAGCCATACCCACTATATCACGGATTCCTCTTCCTTTTCGCATTCTTCCTTGGGGGATCGGGTGGCCTCCAAACTCGCCTACAACCTGGCCTCGGCTTTTGTTTGGAAAGGCCGAGTCAATCCCTAACCATACAATTTTCCCCTCAAATTTTCATTGTGATACCTGGTTTGCGGATCGTACCACTGTTGTTGGGGGCTTTGAGCCTCTTGATGGTCGCCTGCGGTCCCGATGATCCGGCGGCCTATCCCAAACCGACGACTTTTGCGGTGGATTTACCCCCGCCCGGTCTAGGGTTTCCCAACCTGCCTTGGCCCCAGGATAATCCAGCTACAATCGAGGGCGTTGTCCTGGGCAAGCGCTTGTTTTTTGACAAGGGCCTTAGCCTAGATTATTCCATATCCTGCGCCTCATGCCATCATTCGGACCGGGCCTTTTCCGATACGGTCGTTTACAGCCAGGGGGTCGGTGGTGCCTTGGGGACCATGAACGCGATGTCCCTTTTTAATTTGTTATGGGCCAATCGATTCTTTTGGGATGGGCGTTCTCCCAGCCTTCGGGATCAGGTATTGCAACCCATTCAAGATCCCATCGAAATGCACTTGTCCCTGGGCCAGGCTTTGGGTCGTCTAAGCGGAGATGCCGGGTATCGAGTTGCTTTCGGCAAAGCCTTTGGAGATGAATCCATCACGGTACAGCGCCTCCAATGGGCGTTGGAACAATACCTTCTGAGCCTTACATCGCATCGATCTCGCTTTGATTTATCCCGGATGGGGCTTACGACCCTGACTCCGTCTGAACAGCGGGGTTTGGACCTTTTTATGCGGGAGTATTCGGCACCCGGTTCGGGAAGACCGGTGGGAGCGGATTGTTTTCATTGCCATGGTGGGGGACTGTTTACCACCCGGACCTTTGAAAACAACGGGTTGGATTCTGTACTCAAAACCGGATTTCAAATCGTCAGTGGGTTGGCCTCCGACCGGGGTAAATTCAAAACACCCTCGTTGCGGAATGTAGGACTGACCGCGCCCTACATGCACGATGGTCGCTTTGCAACCCTGGAGGAAGTAGTTGAACATTACAACAGCGGGATTCGTTCCAGTTCAACCCTTAACGCCAATCTGCGGGTCCAAACCGGGGGACTACGTCTCAGTGCTCAGGACAAGGCCGATTTGGTCGCCTTTTTGCATACGCTGACCGATACAACCCTGGCTCAGAATCCCCATTTTGTTGCGCCTTAGGTTCGCCAACATCCTCGTGTTGGTCGGTGGTTTGGTCGGCTGCGAGGCTCCGGATCCTACCGAACACGAAAAATTACGTCTGGGCCAAGCCTTGTTTGAGGATGGGCGCTTTTCGGCGGATGGAAAAGTTTCATGTGCATCTTGCCACCGTCCAGCCCATGCCTTTGCGGATACCCTGCCTCGATCCATTGGGGCCTTTGGCCGCGAGACTCGAAGAAATACGCCGACGTTATGGGGGCTTCCCACGGACCTTCCACTGATGGCGGATGGGGGTGTCCCTCCCCTCAAGAACGGAAGTCTATCGGTCCTTGCTGCGCTTACCGCCCACGGGGATATGGCCTTTGACCCACGATCGCTCAACCAAAAGTTGAAGACCTATCCTAGGTATCATCAACTTTTGGGGAGGCTCTACCCAAGTACCGATCTAGCTTCGGCTTATTTGCTGACCCTGCATCGTTATCTCCTATATCTGAGCGAACAAGGTCGTCAAGCATCCATCCGGAATACCTCGTTAAATCCTCCTTTGGTTGCCCAGGGAAAAGCCCTGTTTGAGGGGGAAGCAGGTTGTTTTCGCTGCCATAACGGGGAAGGCAAAACCGATGGAGCTTTTTACAACCTGGCTTTGGGAAACCGGTCCAAGGAAGAGGGGAGGGCTGCCATTACCCTGAAGGAGGAAGACAGGGGGCGACTACGGACCCCGGTTTTGCGAAACCTACGAAAAACCGCCCCCTATTTTTACGATGGGCAGGCTGCGACCCTCCAAGATGTGTTGGAACATTACCAACAGGGAGCCGGGGAAGCCGGACGCTGGATAGGAGATTCGCTTCAAAAAGAAGCGCTCCTAGCCTACCTTCTTACGCTCTAGACATTCCCTCTTTGGAAGGGTTCCTTAAGGAATTTCAATCCCATAAAAACCTTTGGTCCCGTTGGGATAAACCCCTTCAACAAGCAAGCCTCCCTTTTTGCCTTGGAGCATTTCTTTGAGCGCTTTGGGGGAATTGACCTCGGCTTTGTCCACCTTGGTGATGATGAAACCCTCCCGCAGGCCGCTTTCTTTGAGTTTGCCGTTGGCCAATTTGGTCACTTTGATGCCGGAGGCCAATCCAAGACTTTCCAGTTCTTTGCGACTGGCTTTGTCCAATTGAGCTCCCAACCAAGCCGTTTCGTCCTCCTTGGGGGCCGCTTTGATCAACTCGGCCTTTCCGTCTGAATTTCTCAATTTGACTTCAAAGACTTGGGCTTTTCCTTTACGGTTGATTTCGAGCTGAACTTTTTCGCCTGGTCTCCGACGGCCTACGATTTCCATGAGCTCGGGGGTTGTGCGGATTTCCTGGCCTTGGACCTTGGTGATGACGTCCCCTTTTTGGATCCCGGCTTCCTCGGCAGCTGAATTGGGCATAAAATCGGCGACATAGACACCGTTGTTGACTTGGAGGTCTTCGCTTTCAACCAAGGCGGCATCCACATCCCGAATCTGTATCCCAAGGAATCCCCGTTGAACCGTTCCAAATTGCTTGAGGTCTTCCATGACCTTGGCTACCAAATTGGAGGGTATCGCAAAGGAATAACCTTGGTAGGCACCGGTGCTGGATGCGATGGCTGTATTGATGCCCACCAATTCACCCTGAACATTGACCAGGGCCCCGCCGCTGTTCCCAGGGTTCACGGCCGCATCGGTTTGTATGAAAGCCTCCAGGCTGGTGCCCCCGCCCAGAATATTGATATTGCGGGCTTTGGCCGATACTATCCCGGCGGTTACCGTGGAATTCAGGTTGAAGGGATTCCCGACGGCCAGAACCCACTCGCCGACCTGCAATGCATCGCTGTTTCCGGTTTTGACATAGGGTAATTGGGTGGCCTCAATCTTGATCAGGGCCAGGTCCGAGCTGGGATCTTGTCCAATGACTTGGCCGTTGAAGCTCCGCTTGTCGTTGAGAATGACTTCGATTTCATCGGCGTCTTTGATGACGTGGTTGTTGGTGATGATGTAGCCATCGGCTGACATGATCACCCCGGAGCCAGAACCCATGGAGGGCCCCCGGGGCATCATATCCGGACTGTTAAAGAAGTCGCGGAACATGTCCATGCCTGGTGGCAGTGTGCCTTGCATGGAGCCTTTCTCGCTCCCTTTGGTTTTGATATGCACAACACAGGGGGTCACAACAGAGGCCGTTGTAACAAAATTGGGGTGTTCAACAATGTGTTCAGGAAAATGAGTCAGACTGGCGGGTGGTGTATTCCAGCCGGCTGTTGGAAAGGGTGCCTGACCGGACCAACCGTAGACGATCCAAGCTCCTAGAAGACTTCCAAGAAAGGCAACAAGCAGGGTTCCACCCCATTGACGAAATTTGGTCATTATGATATGTTTTGCTTTGAAATTAGAATGCTAAGCACCAAAAACCGTGCCAAAGTGGGCAAGGCCATAGAACTCTGCCTTAACGAAACACCTACCCGAATCGTATGTTTGCATTAACCAAATTTTGACCCGCCAAGCCCTCGTGACCTTTGAATTTTATAAATACCAGGCCTGTGGAAATGATTTTGTCCTGGTTGATTTAACCCGCACCGAACTGCCTTTGACGGCCGAACGCCTTGAGAGTGGGTTTTGGCAGAATCAAGAGGCCATGTCCCTGGTTTGTGATCGGCGGTTTGGGGTGGGCGCCGACGGGGTTCTGCTTTTGTTGCCACCGCGAACCGAGTCAGGGGCTTTTTACCTCCATTACCTGAATGCTGACGGTGGGGAGGGTTCCCTCTGCGGAAATGGTTCGCGATGTGCAGCCGCTTTTGGATTTTCGAAAGGGTATTTTGGAGACGAAAAAACCGGGGTCTTTGAGGCAAGCGATGGGATTCATCGCGTGTGGCGAACCGCTGAACAGGAATACCGACTCAGCATGAACAAACCCGGAGCTTGGAATGTCCTCGAGGTAGGGGTTTTCATTAATACAGGTTCACCGCATTTGGTGGTTCAGGTTCGGGATTTGGTCAATTACCCCGTCCTCAGGGAGGGGAAATTATTGCGGGAGCACGCGCTTTTTGGCAGCGGCGGAACCAACGTAAACTTCATGGAGGTTCTGGATACCAATCGTTTGAGAGTACGCACCTACGAGCGCGGTGTCGAAAACGAAACCCTTAGCTGTGGTACCGGTGCTGTGGCTTGTGCTTTGTTGTATATGCAACAAAAAGAAGACATAGAGGCTAACCAAAACTTCGAAATTTTGGTTCAGTTTCGGGGCGGCCTCATGAAAGTGGGAGGTCAATACGACGGTGCCACCTTTACGGATTTGTACCTCGCTGGTCCCGCGAACGGTACCTTCAAAGGCCTTTGGCCTGGAATCGCTCGTTCGTCGTATTCGTGGGCGGTTGAAACCAAAGCGGTTTAGTCTTTACCCATCAATCCAAGATAAATTCGGACAAAATGACACTTATTGCTTCTATTTCCGGCATTCGAGGTACCATCGGAGGCCAACCCGGCGAGGGTTTAACCCCCGTTGACCTGGTCAAATTCTGTACCGCCTACGCGGAATATATTTTGAGCAACAATCGAGGGCGATGCATCGTGGTAGGCAGGGATGCTCGGGTTTCGGGGGAAATGGTCAGTCGTCTGGTCACAGGGACCTTGATGGCTTGTGGCTTGGATGTATTGGACCTGGGATTGACCACCACCCCAACCCTGGAAACCAAGGTTCCGCGGGTCCATGCGGCCGGTGGAATCGTGTTAACTGCTTCCCACAACCCAGGGGAATGGAATGCCCTCAAATTATTGGATCATCAGGGTTGCTTTATGGGATCGGAGGAAGGGGCTGCTCTGTTAAAACGAGTTCAGGCCGGTGAGTTGGAAGCCTATGCATCGGTTGATGAATTGGGTCAGTACAGAACGGATGACCAAGCCCTTGAAGAGCATCTTGACGAAATTATGGCATTGCCTTCCGTCCAGCCCGAAGCCATTGCCCGCATGGGTTGGCGCATCATGGTGGACGGCATCAATTCGACCGGTGCCTTGGCCGTTCCGGCCTTGCTGCGTCGGCTGGGTGTTCAACAAATTGACGTTCTGAACGCCGAGCCCCACGGTCGCTTTGCGCACAATCCAGAACCCTTGCGGGAGCATTTAGAAGAATTGTGTTCCGGAGTGGTGCGTCAATCCGCTGACCTGGGAATTGTCGTTGATCCCGATGTCGATCGCTTGGCCTTTGTTTGTGAAGATGGGTCCCTCTTTGGGGAGGAATACACCTTGGTGGCGGTTGCAGATTACATCTTGGGCATCCAGCCCGGGCCTGCGGTTTCGAACTTGAGTTCGAGCCGGGCCTTGCGAGACATCTGTCAGCGTCATGGTCAGGAATACTACGCTTCCGCGGTGGGTGAGGTTAATGTCGTCCGGACCATGCGCCAGGTCAAGGCCGTGATTGGTGGTGAAGGGAATGGGGGCGTTATTGTACCCGATCTGCATTACGGACGGGATGCTTTGGTCGGTATTGCTTTGTTCCTCTCGCATCTTGCTCTCCGGGGCTGTTCGGCCAAAAGCCTGCGCGATACCTACCCAACCTACGAAATGGCCAAAGAAAAGGTGTCTTTTGATCCAAACCAGCGCCCCGAAGCTTTGTTACAGCGCCTATCGGATGCCTTTTCGGATGCTGGGCAAAATTGGGAAGACGGGCTCAAAATTGACTTTGAGAACGCATGGCTCCATGTAAGGAAATCGAATACCGAACCCATTTTGCGGATCTATACCGAAGCGAGCAGCGTCGAAGAGGCCCAGGCCTTGGCCGAAAAGGCTCGTCAAATTCTACTCCAATAATCCCATGAGTACCCCACGAATTTACCTGGACAACGCCGCCACCACTCCCATGGATGCCGAGGTGGTGGATTTAATGGCAGAGACCATGCGCCTATGTTACGGGAATCCTTCCTCCATTCATTTTTTGGGCAGAGAAACCCGCATCTTGATCGAGAAGGCACGCAAAACCATGGCTGCTTTGCTGGGCTGTGCCCCTTCCGAATTGTTCTTTACATCGGGAGGCACCGAATCGGACAATATGATTTGCCGATACCTTGTGGAACAGGGTGAAGTTCAGCGGATTATTTCCTCCAAGTT
The DNA here is from genome assembly GCA_903856555.1 of uncultured Bacteroidota bacterium. GTDB lineage: Bacteria > Bacteroidota > Bacteroidia > UBA7662 > UBA7662 > SYHX01. The sequence goes on along the minus strand of CAIOCC010000207.1, from coordinate 1,306 downwards.
GGAGCATCACGCCATTACCCACACCCTCGAAAATTTGGCCCATCTGAGGGGAATTCGAGTGGATTGGGTCAAGCACGATTCAAGAGGCGTTTTGGATTTGGAAGATTTGGAAAGCCTTTTGGCGCAGGACCAAGGCAGCTCCCATCGAACCCTGGTGACTTTGATGCACGGTAACAACGAATTGGGTAATCTGTTGGACTTGGAAAGGGTCTCGGCTCTTTGCCAAACCTACCAAGCTTTTTTCCATTCCGATACGGTCCAAACCGTGGGTCATGTGCCGTTGAATTTACAGGAATTAGGTATTCACTCCATCAGTGGTTCTGCGCATAAGTTTTACGGACCCAAGGGGGTCGGCTTCATTTATTTGCGAGGGGGCCATTCGTGGGGACCTTTGATTCAGGGTGGATCCCAGGAACGGAACATGCGTGGTGGGACCGAAAATTTAGCCGGAATTGTCGGGATGGCCAGGGCTCTCGAAAAAGCCCTACACAGCATGGATGAGAGGCGTGCTCGATTGGCCGGCCTCCGGGAACGCCTACGTCAAGGTCTAGTGGAAGTAATTCCAGGCCTGGAATTCAACGGGGACTGGAGCGGTTCTTGTTTGCCGCATATTTTGAGTCTGTCCTTTCCGCCTCATCCCAAAGGTGAAATGTTGTTGTTCAACCTGGATATTGAGGGAGTCTGCGCATCGGGCGGTAGCGCCTGCAGTTCCGGTGCCCAAAGTCGCTCCCACGTGATGGAAGCCTTGGGAATGCATCCAGAACGGACCGCCGTTCGGTTTTCGCTCGGATCAAGAAATACCGAAGAAGAAATGGCCCAGGTGGTCGAAATTCTCCGAAAAATTTGGCACGAAGCCTAGGTTAGCGGAGAGGCGCGTCGAGGTTCAATAGGAACTCCATCGTATGGATTCCATCGGCATAATCACGCAATCCCGGTTTTTGGGTTTGCCCTGGTGCGGTCCATTGCTTTTGAAACGTCTTCCACTTCTCCGGTCCCAAGGATTGTTGAATTTCACCGTGGGGATCCAGCCGCTCAGCCAGGTTTTTACCAACAAAACACTGGGTATGATCCAGCCATGGTTGGACCAAGGCCAGGAGCTCGCTGTGATTCTGGAATTCTTCCCAATGCAAAACCCCTAGGGGAGAGCGAGGGTCCGCGTTTTGGCGCAAAACCAGGGATCCATTTTGCAAAAATGGCTGTCTATCAATGATTTGCAATGCCATTTGGTAATCCAAATTGTTGCGGTACCGATGATTTTCGCCTTTCCATTCCCAGGTTCTCAAACCGTCCAAGACTCGCGTTGGAT
>CAIOCC010000206.1 GCA_903856555.1 uncultured Bacteroidota bacterium | reverse complement strand
GTTTCGTCCCATTACCACCGAGGCCTGCGTTCATCATTTGTGGTTTGACGAAAACGATTACGAACGCTTGGGGAATCGGATCAAATGGAATCCCGCCATCAAGAGCGCGGAGGACCGCAGGGCTTTGCTGGAGGCGGTTCGCGAGGGTTGGATTGACGTGGTCGCTACAGATCACGCTCCTCATACGGTTGACGAAAAAAATAGACCCTATGGGGAGGCTCCCAGCGGAGGACCGTTGTTACAACACAGCTTGTTAATGATGTGGGACCTGGCAATGGAAGGCCATTTTTCGCCCGAAAGGGTTGTTCAGGCCATGTGCCATGCCCCGGCCCTGCGCTTTGGGGTTCATCAAAGGGGCTTTGTGAGGGAGGGGTATGCCGCTGACTTGGTGTTGCTAAGGAAAGAACCCACCTTGGTACTAGCGGAGGACTTGGAATACCGTTGCGGTTGGTCTCCGGTAACAGGGGTTACTTTCTCGCACGGTGTTCATGGGGTCCTGCTCAACGGGCGTTTGGCGTATTACGACGGCCGATGGATCGAAAGTGGTGGTGCTCAGGCTTTGGCTTTTGATCGATAGAGAAGCCTAAATCCGGCCTTAGCAAGGGTTGCTCAGGCGACTCGGCAGGCCTTTTTGAGATTTAATCGCCAATCAGGGATTTTTGGGTGTTTATTGGTTTTATTTTGCGTTATTCAAAGAAACTTTTATGTTAAATAGCGCCATGTCTCCCCGTATCCTGTGGTTTCTGACCCTCTTGGTTTTTGGGTCCATTTTTCCCCAACTCGGCTGGTCTCAGATTACGGTGACCGTGGGAAGCGGAACCCTGCAGAACACCCCAATCTCTTATCCAGCCCCCTACGGAAATTTTTATTGGGGCTCACGTCATCAGATGATTATAAGGGCTTCTGAGCTCAACGCACTGGGTGTATCCGGTGGGGGGATGACCTCGGTTGGGTTTATGGTGGTGACCCCATCGGGAATTCCATTGCAAAATTTCACTATTTCGTTGGGAACGACATCGGATTCAGTGCTTAGCACCAATGCTGGATTCGTCTCCGGTATGACGCAGGTTTACAGCGTCCCTACCTATACCGATGTGCTGGGTTGGAATACCCATGTTTTTGCCCAGCCTTTCTTTTGGAACGGCACGACCAACTTGATCATCGAAACTTGTTTTAATAACACCTCTTGGGTCAACAATGGAAATGCGGTCTTTCAGCAAACCGATGTGGGCTACAACGGAACCTTGGTGTTTCGTAGGGACTCATTGGGAACCTGCACGGCAGCACCTGGTGCGCCGGTAAGTTTCTTTGGATCTACCCAGCGGCCCAATATGCAGTTGAATTTTTTGCCATTGACAGGCACCGACGCTGCGGCTACCGGTTTGCTGAGCCCCGCATCTCCCGTTTTGGGTGGAACGAGTGGGCAGGTGGTGATGCGTTTGTCCAACTATGCCGCCAATACCATTACCGGCGCCAGTGTTGGTTTTTCGGTGAACAATGGAACGCCTGTTGTTGAATCTTGGACCGGTTCCTTGCCCACAGGTCAATCGACCACGCATACCTTCAATACCAACCTTGCATTGCCCTTGACCCAGCCCGCTCTGGTCAAGGCCTGGGTCAACAACCCGCTGCCTGGCCCAGACATCAATACAGGGAACGACACATTCGCTGTTAATTTGTGTTATGCATTACCCGGTGGAACCTACAGTGTGGGTCCTGGTGCAGGTGCTACATTTACTTCGTTAACCGCCGCCTTTCAGGCCATTCAATGCGGGGGCATCACCGGTCCGGTCACCTTGCAACTCCAAAGCGGCGTTCACTTGGGTTCCTACAGCCTGGGGGCTTTTCCTGGATTGTCGGCTTCGTCCTCGTTGACCATTACGTCGGCTACAGGAAATGCGGCCGATGTCGTCCTGGTTGGAGATACCAGCAGCCAAGGAATGCAGCGAAGCATCTTCAAACTCAACCAAACCCCTCACGTCGCCTTTCAAAATTTGACGCTGCGTCGCTATCGGCTGAATGGCTCCGCAACGGGTTCCTTTAATACAGCGCATATTGAAGGGACGGGGACCGATTTTTTGCAGGTGAACCAATGTGTTTTTCAGGATTCCGTGGTTCAGGCCTTTGTTTCGAGGGATAATTTTGCGTTGTTATTGTCCAATTCATCCAACGCGGTGATTTCTAACAATGCGTTTCGTGGCTTTTATACTTCCATTTTTTGGAATTCCTTGGGTCAGCCTATGAGCCTTAATCAGGTTATTAACAATAGTTTTGAAGGTTATCTTGATGGCTTGAATGCATCGGATCAAAGCGGTATGCTGGTGGCGGGGAATGTATTTAGCAATCAGCGGCCCAACGGAAATGCGGCTCTTTGGTTGATGGACGTTACTTCTGCCGAGGTTCATTCCAATCGCTTCAATGGGGAGATTTTTAATCCTCAAATTCGCCTAACCAATGCCAACGACAGTCTATCACAGCCTACCAGGATTTTCAACAATGCCATCAATGTTTCGTTTAATCCGGCTTCTCACTTTGGTTTGGGTTCTCCTATACTCGTTGAGGGATTTGCGGATACGTCAACGACCAACCCTGATTCCAAGGACGGTGTGATTTTGGCCTTTAATACGGTCCGGGTACGATGCATGAGCATGTCGGGCGCTGGTGGCTTGAATTATGGTTTGATCCATTTAACGGATAATCGCTTTATGTCGGGTGGGGGTTCGCCCTTCGGGAGTCTTGTATTACGTAACAATAATTTGTATGCGGAGGCTGTTTCGGGCTTAATACTTCCCAACGGTTGGGCTGCGTTGGTCTTTGAATCGGATTCATTGGCCTATTATTCTTCCTCGGATTATCAGAATTTGTTTATGAAGCCGGCCTTGGGTCAGACCTTCCTTCCTTCTTTGGTGGGCATGTCCAGTCCTTTGTTGACCTTCTCAACCCTCGCAACTTGGAGGCCTGTTTTTAACAAGGATTCCAATTCTGTTTCGATCAATCCTCTTTTTGCGACGCCTGCTTTGGCGATTCCTGGGGCTTCAGCCTTTGATAACCTGGGCCAGCCGTATGGGGGCATTGGCTCTGACTTGACGGGTAGTACCCGAAACAGTGTTTCGCCTGATATGGGTGCCTATGAATTTACTCCTGCACCCAACGATATCGGGGTGGTTCAATGGGTCAGTCCTGGTTCAGGATGCGGTCTGGGTGGTGCTTTGACGGTTAGTGTTCTCGTTAGCAATTTTGGATCGGTTGCACAAAGCAATTTTGGTCTAGGTTATAGTGTGGCAGGCGGACCTGTTGTTACCGGTTCCTTTACGGGGACCCTGAATCCAGGGGATACCGCCTTGTTTTCTTTTCCTGGAACGGTGAATCTTTCGGTGCCTGGGGTTTATTCCGTGGCTGCCTTTACGACGTTGGCCTCCGATGGTCAGCTTTTGAACGATACCCTTACAATGTCGTTATTGAATTCTCCATTAGCAGGAACG
>CAIOCC010000205.1 GCA_903856555.1 uncultured Bacteroidota bacterium | reverse complement strand
CGCCTCTTCCTTGCCACCCTGGCCGCCGCCTACACCGAAGAAAAACTCGAAGACGGTAGCGAACGCGTCGTGCTCCGACTACCCGCCTTCGTCGCCCCGGTCCAAGTGGCCCTGCTGCCCCTGATCAAAAAGGACGGCCTTCCCGAATTGGCCCGTCAAATCCAGAACAGCCTTCGATTCCGTTTCCTCACCCAATACGACGAAAAAGACTCCATCGGCAAACGCTACCGCCGTCAGGATGCCCTGGGCACCCCCGTTTGCTTGACCATCGACCACCAATCTCTGGAAGACCATTGCGTCACCCTGCGCCACCGCGACAGCATGCAGCAGGAACGCATCCCCATCGCCCAAATCCACGCTACCCTGGAACCTATGCTCTCCATCGAAAGCGCCTTGGCGGGGTTGGGAGATTAAAGTCCTTTCAGTCCTATAAATTTTTGATTTACAAAAATTGATATGTTACGGGAGATTAAAATTTCCTCTGACAAGTAAGGTCAAAGACTTGGAAAAAGGGCCCCGTTTGATATAGTTTGGTGGGTGGAAAGCCGATTCAGGCTCCGCTCTATCTATTCTATGTTAAACCAACACCGGATTCTGAGGGTCCTCAAGCTGGTCCGCTATTTGCGCGGAGAACCGGCCAAAGGAATGAAACAAATCGCGTTTCATTTGAAAACCTCCGAGCGAACCGTTTATCGCTACCTGGACATGCTCACGGACCTGGGTTTTGATGTGCAGCGCGATCCCAGCAACAAACGGGTCAAGATCGTCGGCACCCACCAGGATTTACTACCCTTCAGCCCCGAAGAAAATCTCTTCTTGGCCCAATTGGTCCGTAGCGCCGCCCAGGGGCATCCCCTGGCCGATTCGGTTTTGGCCAAACTGGAAGTGGGGACCGGGACCACGGCAGGAACCGCCGCCTCTGCAGGAACGGGAACCGAGGCCGGGAGCGATCACCCTCTGTTCAACGCCCACCTGGGGCACCTGATCGAAGTCATTAGCTCGGCCATCGAAACAGGCAAAAAGATTCGCATCATCGCCTACGCATCGGCGCATAGCCAAACCATCGAAGACCGTATCGTGGAACCCGTTTGCTTCACGGAACAATACCGCAGCCTATCGGCCTTTGAGGTATCCAGCATGAGTAACAAGTACTTTAACATCGAACGAATGGGCGATGTCGAAATCTTGAACCAAAACATCGAGCACAAGGATCAACACCGGTATTTCAAACCCGATGTTTTTGGGTTCCAGGGACAGGAACCCGTCAAAGCGGTGGATATGGAATTGAGCCTGCGCGGTATGCTCCTCCTGCGGGAACAATACCCCGCCGCTGCAGCCCTCCTCACCATGTTGGAAGGGACCTCCGAAGGCGTACCCACCTACCATTTCAAGGCCAAGGTCCAGGACTACCGGGCACCGGCCGCCTTTGCATTGCGCCTCCCCAGCGAAGTCCGTCCCCTGGGCTCCGAAGAGTTCCTCAGCTACCTGCAGAACCTCAGCAAGGAGGTGTCGTAAAAAAGCAAATTAATTCGCGGACCGGGTGTGGGTTAGTTTGCAATGCCGATCGTAGGTGTAGATAAAGGACCCCTTTTGGAGATTGAAATAATTTCCGGCAGCGCTCCGAAAACGATCCGATGACCCCATCGGCATAGAGGCGATCTGACGAGATCGTTCATCGTAGGTATAGAGGTAGGAACCTTTACGCACCACAAAAAAGGTGGACGACAACCCCAAAAACTCCTGGTTACTACCAAGCGGCAAAGAAGAAACCTGGCGGTTCTGGTCCCCAATGACAACCAAATAGGAACCCTTCTGCTGCACATCCAGGATTTGGGCTTCGGTGATACCAACCCAAAGCGATAGGAACAAAGTCAGGAGCGCCGCGCCCAGGAGGGGTTTGAGGAAGTGATTCATTTGCATAGGGTTAAATCAAATATACAAAATTTTGCTTTCTACTCTAAGAGATACAGCATAATTGTTAGATAATCCATCATTTGATTGTTGATTAATCCAACCAAGCGTAAATTTGGATTTAAAAAGCGCAGATTCCATGAATAAACCCCTTAATCAATCAGAAATAGGACGACGAATAGCTGCGATGCGTAAGCAAAGAGGGCTCTCCCAAGAGGCCCTGGCTAGCCAAATACAGGTATCCAGGTCCTCACTAACCCAAATGGAATTGGGCAATCGAAGCGTTGATCTCCAAGAACTGCAAGCCCTGGCCCAGGCTTTGCGATTCTCCTACGATGACTTCCTATCTCAATCGTATCCATCCGAATCCACTTCAATGGTCCATGAGCCTTTCGAAATAACCTACAGCTCACCCGTTAGAAGTCCAGAACCGACCTTCAACCCAACCAAACTACACCAACTACTCTTGTACTTTCTTGAACAATCTGCTGGTAAGCCTAATGTTGGGGAATCACACCTTTGGGGACTGCTTTATTTCGCTGACTTCAACCATTACGAGATTTACGAAGAGCATCTCACCGGTCTGGAATACCGGAAGCTACCTTTTGGGCATGTTCCTTTAAAATGGGATTCCATTATTCAGGCTATGATAGAAGAAGGTATGTTATTAAAATTGGCCACAACCTATCATGCCACGAACCAAACCCGTTTAATTCCTTTAGCCAAAAGTAATTTAAGAGAACTCCTCGCAAGTGAAATCGTCGTGATTGATCAAGTCATTCAAAACATGGGAAATTGGTCCACCAATGCACTTGATCGATTTATTCGGTCTGACATGCCCTGGGTTGCGACCAAAGAGGGAGAGATCATAAATTATGAACTTGCATTGTATCGGGAACCTCCGTACGCAGTTCGGAATTACGAATCATCTATGCCTACCTAGAACACGAGGCAAAAATCGTCCTGATTGAATGCTATCACAAAAACGAAAAAGACAGTGAGGACCGTCAACTAATATTCCAATATTTTTATCCGTAAATCCACCAAATTGTATGTTACATCCCCCCACCAACCCCCCGGGAACGCGGTGGAACCCGGGGGGAGGATTGGACACGAGGCCTGCTAAGCCCGAGGCAGGCTGAGGCCGAGGCAAGTCCCTATACCTTGCGCTCGTCGTTATCCTATTTTTTGCTAGAGTCGCTGCGCCGGCTATCCATGAAGGACATCTTCTCCTTCATGATTTCGGCCATGTATTGGTCACGGGCGCTTTCCATGCCGGCTTTGGACTTTTGGAACATCACCCGGCGGTTGGACTCGATATTCAGGGTATCGGCCATGCTGGTGATATCGTGGTCGGTTCCGTAGTAGTCAAAGGCCCAGCCTTCAGCGATCAAACCACGAATGAGGGCCCCAATCTGACTTGCTTTGTATTCCTGGCTGGCGTTCTCTTCCCCGTCGGATACAATAAAGACTTTGACCTGGTATTGCTCCTTCTGCAGGTCCAGAATGCGCAGGGATTCCTTGAGCTTGTTTATGGACATCCCGATCGCATCAAACATGGGGGTATTTGCCGATGGGCAGTATTCCGGGAATACCTTATCCCAAGAACGGATCTTCACAAGGGGAATATTCTCGTTGACGTAGGGCTTCCCAAAAGTCCACATGTTGATGTATTGCGTGAGGTCGGGAATATCCTGCTGCTCCTGAATCAAGCGATGCAGGTAGCCCTCAAAGACTTCCTTGGCTGCAGAGGCGATGGAACCCATGGACCCGCTTTCGTCCAGAATCAAGACATTGAAAACATAGGAGGCATCGGAGGTGGGGTTAGCGGCAGCAGAACCCTGAGCACCAGAGTTAGCGGCAGCGTTGGCGGCGGAGTTGGCTGAATTTTCGATCATAGCGAGTTGGATTAAAAGGTTAAAGAATGAAAAAAGAGAAGCGGGTAATCATCGTCTGCAGCGATGTTGGCTATCCTGCAAAGACCGTGCCAAGGCTTGGTCAAGTTGGGTCAATCCCTCACACGTACGCGCATACAAAATGTTTTACATTTTGTTTGGAACTCATCAAAAGTTGATAGGAAACTGACAGAATGTCCGTTGTCAATTTGGCTGAAAAACCT
>CAIOCC010000204.1 GCA_903856555.1 uncultured Bacteroidota bacterium | reverse complement strand
TTTGTACTATTTCAAAATCATGAGCCGTTGGGGCAAAGTGATCTTAGAAACGCGGAATGTGGATTTGGGTTGGAAGGGCTATGTTGGTGAGATTCAAGATGAATCCGCCGAGAAGGCCCTACAGGATACCTATATCTACGAACTGCGTTTCACCGGCGCGGATGGCAAAACCTACAACTTCAAGGGCAATTTAACCTTGCTCTGGAAGGATTGAGGCGACCTCTTTTAGCTGGCTGTACCAAGCGCTCCCGTATTTGCGCTCCAGGGCCACTCGGAGGAATTCATACATGCGTATACCTCCGTTGTTACGGGTATCGCATGCGGGTTGACAAATGTCCCAGCGATCGTAGTTAAGGGCTTCCCCTCCGCCTCGTAGGGGGCTAATCCGAATGGGGTAGAGGTGGCAGGAGATGGGTTTGCGAAAAGCGGTTTGTCCATCTTTCCAGGCTTGTTCGATTCCGCATTGCCAGTGACCTTGGTCATCCCGTTTGGCAAAGACACAGGCTCGGCCCTCCAGGGTTTGGGTGACGGGTTCTCCATCCGGGGCCCTTTCGTAAAAGCCGAGGCGTTCAATGGTATCCACGGCCTCGGTGGGCAGGTAGGGCTTGATTCGGTCCAGGTCTTGTTGAATCAAGGCGAGTTCGGATTCCTCCAGGGGGGCGCCCAGGTCTCCTTCTTCGCAACAAGCGCCTTTGCAATGCAAGATGGAGCAGGCAAAGGGCTCACGCAGGATTTCTTCGGATACCAGGACTCCGTCTATTTCGTAAATCATAAGGAAGAGGTTCTATGTTCAAAAGGCCTCGTTGACCTCAAAGTAAAGACCGCTTTGGCCATCGATGGTACGAGCCCAATCGACCCGCAAAAGGGTGCGGGCCTTGGGGTTGGGGGTCCATCGCAGTCCAGCACCGTAGGACCAGCGGGGTTGGTTTCGGCTCATGGCCGACCAAGAGGGACCGACCATACCCCAGCCGTTGTAAAGGTTCCAACCAAAATGCCCCCCCCATTGGCCTCGCCATTCGTTTTCGACACCCCAAAGGCAAAGGTCTCGGTACGCTCCTCGGAAATGGCCTCGTAACAAATTATCACCACCAAGGGCCGGCATCTCCCGAAAAGAAACCCCGCTGCCGGCCGATTGCATGACTAGCCTCCAGGCCCAAACGGCATCCAACCTGCTTCGTGTGCGGATCGGTTGATAGCCCCGTAGGTCCAGGTTCCAAAACAAATAGGACGGGTTAAAGATGCTATCGTTTGGAATCAGCATTCGTTGTTTCCAAGCCTCTGCTTCCGGTGTCAGGGCCCGTCCCAAGGATGCATGCCAGCGGATGGATCCTTCAAAGAACACACCTCGACGGGCGTTGATGACATGGGGTCGGGTATCGTAAATCCATCGCATACCCAGGCCCAACGTTCGGTGTCCCCAATACCCCGGAACCTTGGAGACCTGGCTATCCGGGCGTGGTACATCCCACCGCACCTGATCCATGGTATTGAATCGTAACACAGGACCGACAAAGTGCCGCCCCGAGCCCAGCCGGCGGTTATAGGTCATTTGAAAATTAGCGGTATGGAAGCGGTACGGGGTCCATTCGAGGGGGTCGATACCGGGGCCGGTCCCATAGAAACGATCCCAAAAACGGCGCCAACCCAGGTTCCACTGCCAAAGGGAGCGGTCGTTGGGGGTGGCGTAGGTGCCTGAATGGCTCAGTATCCATTGCTTTTTGGCGGTGTAGGCGCCGGCTATGCTCCATTGTGAACCTCGACCCTTGTTTTTTTCGTTGTTATGGCCAGGGCCAAAAAACAGACCCATCCCAACCAAAAAGCCGGTTTCTGGCGAGCGTCCCATAACCGGGGAGGGCAGAACCGGCGAATTCCTCAAAAGGTCCATCCAATACCCCAAGCGA
>CAIOCC010000203.1 GCA_903856555.1 uncultured Bacteroidota bacterium | reverse complement strand
GGTGGCATGGAGAGCATGAGCCAAGTGCCCTATTATCTGGACCGGGCTCGCAATGGTTACAAGTTTGGGCATGCCCAACTCATCGACGGCATCCTCAAAGACGGCCTCTGGGATGTCTATCACCAGTACCATATGGGCAATGCCGCCGAGCTCTGCGCCCGCGATCTAAAAATTTCCAGAGAGGATCAGGATGCCTATGCCATCGAGTCCTACCGCCGTGCAACGACCGCTTGGCAACAAGGCAAGTTCGCCGCCGAAATTGCGCCTGTCCAGGTCCCCGGTCCCAAAGGCAGCACGACCGCCGTTACCGAGGACGAAGACTATACCAAAGTCAATTTTGAAAAAATCCCGGGTCTCAAGCCGGTCTTTGAAAAAGAAGGAACCGTCACCGCTGCCAATGCCTCCAATCTGAACGACGGAGCTTCGGCTGTGGTTCTCATGTCTTATGCCGAAGCCCAGCGTCGGGGCCTCCAGCCCTTGGCCCGAATACTGGGCTATGCGGATGCCCAACAGGCTCCGGAATGGTTCACCACCGCTCCTTCCAAGGCCATTCCCTTGGCCATGCAAAGGGCAGGTATCACGGCCGAGGAGGTCGATTTTTACGAAATCAACGAGGCCTTTTCGGTGGTCTGTGTCGCCAACAATCGCTTGTTGAACCTCGACCCGAACAAGGTGAATGTCTACGGCGGAGGGGTCTCCATCGGTCACCCCATTGGCAGTTCGGGGTGCAGGATTCTCGTCACCCTATGCAGCGTTTTGCGTCAGGAAAACGGCCGAATCGGTGTTGCAGGTATTTGCAACGGAGGAGGAGGAGCCTCTGCGGTTGTATTGGAGCGATTGTAATCCGAGTTCTTGCCGCACCGCCTGTTGATGCGGGTTGTATCCACGCTCTTGGCGGACCTGAGGCCCAATGAGGGCGTTTGAACGGTATCTTTGAAACTGCATTTGCGCGGTTTGCCTTTCAGGCACCATCGCAAAATTCACCCTGGTCGGGTGGCCGAGTGGCTAGGCAGAGCTCTGCAAAAGCTCCTACAGCGGTTCGAATCCGCTCTCGACCTCGCAAGAATCGGAAAACTGCCAGAGCAATCTGGCAGTTTTTTTTTATTCATAACGCAATGCTTCGATGGGATCCAAAGCAGCGGCTTTGGCGGCAGGATAGAAGCCTGAAACCAGGCCCACCAAGAGGCATAACACAATACCACCAAAGATCCAGGCCCATGGGATGATAAATCCCGCGCCCACCAAAAGGGCCACGGAATTTCCCAAAACGATCCCCAAAACGATCCCCATCAGCCCCCCCATTTGACCGATGATCAGGGCTTCCAACAAAAATTGTTGACGAATAGCGGATTGGGTGGCTCCCAAGGCTTTGCGGGTTCCGATTTCTCGGGTACGTTCGGTCACGGAAACCAACATAATATTCATCAAACCGATGGCAGCACCCAGCAATGTGATGAGGCCAATGGCCTTGGCGGCCATATCCACAAAGGCCAGGTTTTCAATCAAGGACCTGGCAAAGCTATCGGATTTGGTGACCGAAAAATTATCGGGGTCCATCCGAGATAAGCGCCGGATATTACGAAATAATCCGACGGCTTCTTGCTCGGCATAAGCCAATTGACGCGGGTCGGTTAAAGTAAAGGAAACCACATAGGACCGTTCCGATGAAGGATACGCGGATTGAATATGGGCCAAGGGCATGAGGGCTGTGCGGTCTGAATTGCTCCCAAAACCGGAGCCTTTGGATGCCAAAACACCGACCACCCGGTATCGGGCACTCCCCACCGAAACTTGTCGACCGCTGGCTTTGATGGTTGAAAACAATTTGCGCGCTACCTCTTCTCCAAGAATGATGACCGGAGCCCCGTTCTGCAATTCCAGAGGCGAGAAATTCCGACCATCGGCCAAGGTGTAGGAGCCCACCGTTAGGTATTGATCGTCCGTGCCCAAGAGGTTGACATTGGGATTGGTTTTGCGACCTCCGCCTTTGATCACAGCCGTCCAGGTGACATTCCCGCTGACAGAACCCCGGCCGGGAAAGCCAAATCGTTCTACAAAAGACAACGCCTCCCTGTATTGAATAGGCCTATACTGAATGCGGCGTCGACGGCTTTCAAAGGCACCGCGTGGCTCCCGATTGCGCAAAACCAACGTATTGGAGCCCATGCTCGAGAACGTCTCGGTCAGGGAGGCTTCGAGGGCATCAATCGAAGTCAGGATGCCCACCAAAGCAGCTATACCAATGGCAATAATCCCCGCTGTGAGGGAGGTTCTTAATTTATTTCCCCCCACCGAATTCAAGGCAATTCTCAAGTTTTGGACCCAGCCAAAGACAGGACGGCTTTCAGTGCTGGGACCCAAGAGAACGGTTTTTTTGAAGGAAATGGACTGCAATATAGACCCCGGGAGGCTTTGTCTGTATTTTTGAGGGAGCCTATCCAACGTAGGCAATCCATCTTATACTTCGATCCACCTTTTGAATTTCGACCATGACTTTTGACACCGAGATGCTGCGCCACCATTACGCTGAATGGAAAACCCGATGCCAAACGGTACGGGAACAATGCGGACGTCCTCTGACCCTGACCGAAAAAATACTTTTCACCCACCTTTGGGACCCCAACCGATCCGAAGGAGCAACGCCCGCAGGGGATGCAGCGAACCCTGCCGGGGATGCAGCGACCCCCAACCCTGCCAACCTGCGACGAGGCGTCGATTATGTTGACTTTGCCCCGGATCGGGTCGCGATGCAAGACGCGACCGCGCAGATGGCCCTTTTGCAGTTTATGCAGGCCGGACGTCCATCGGTGGCGGTCCCCAGCACCGTCCACTGCGATCACCTGATCCAGGCCAAGGATGGCGCGGCCACCGACTTGAGCGAAGCCGTGAACAAAAACAAAGAAGTCTATGATTTTCTAGCTTCGGTTTCCAACAAATACGGCATCGGATTTTGGAAACCAGGGGCTGGCATTATCCACCAAGTCTTGTTGGAAAACTATGCCTTCCCCGGAGGCCTTATGATCGGCACCGACTCGCATACCCCCAATGCCGGCGGCTTGGGGATGGTAGCGATAGGCGTTGGAGGAGCCGATGCCTGCGATGTGATGGCTGGTTTACCGTGGGAACTCAAAATGCCTCGTTTGATTGGCGTTCATCTCCGTGGTCGCCTCAGCGGTTGGGCCTCGGCCAAGGATGTCATCCTCAAGGTGGCCGGCATTTTGACCGTCAAAGGGGGGACCGACGCGATTCTTGAATACTTCGGAGACGGGGCCCAAAACCTATCAGCGACCGGAAAATCCACGATCTGCAATATGGGCGCCGAAATTGGAGCCACCACCTCTCTGTTTGGGTACGATGCTTCGATGGCTACCTATTTGCGAGGAACCGGCCGAGAAGATTTGGCCGAGTGGACCGATGCCTTGGCGCAGGAATTGACCGGAGATCCCGAGGTTTATGCACGTCCCCAGGATTATTTTGATCAAGTCATCGAAATCAACCTGGACGAATTGGAGCCCCACATTAACGGACCTTTCACCCCGGATTTGGCATGGCCCCTGAGCCAATTTGCCGAAGCCGTGCGGGCCAACGGTTGGCCCTCCAAATTGGATGTTGGCCTCATTGGGTCTTGCACCAATTCCTCTTACGAGGACATCAGTCGTTCCGCTTCCATTGCTGCCCAAGCCGCAACCAAAAAGCTGCAGGCTCGCTCTGAATTTACCGTAACCCCTGGTTCCGAAATGGTTCGCTACACCGTTGAAAGAGACGGAATGTTGGAACATTTCAACGCCATCGGCGGTGTCGTTTTGGCCAATGCCTGCGGTCCCTGTATTGGCCAATGGGCCCGACACAGCGACGACCCTCAACGCAAAAACAGCATCATCACCTCCTTTAACCGAAATTTTGCCAAGAGGAACGACGGAAACCCCAACACCCATGCCTTTGTAGCATCCCCCGAAATTGTTACGGCATTGGCCATCGCCGGGGATTTAACCTTTAATCCGATGAAGGATACCCTTCCGAACTCGGAGGGTGTGGAGGTCCGCTTGGACGAACCTCAAGGACTTGCCTTCCCGCCCCGTGGCTTTGCTGTGGAAGACGCCGGCTACCAAGCCCCGGCAAACGATGGAGCCACCGTAGCGGTTCAGGTTCGACCTGATTCGGACCGACTGCAATTGCTGGAACCCTTTGCGCCTTGGGAAGGAACCGATCTAACAGATTTGCACCTGCTCATCAAAGCGCAGGGCAAATGCACCACCGATCATATTTCAATGGCCGGACCCTGGCTCAAATACCGTGGCCACCTCGACAATATTTCTAACAATATGTTAATTGGAGCTATTAATGCCTTTAATGGCCTATCCAACAGCGTATTCAACCCTCAAAACAACCAATACGGAACCGTTCCGGATGTTCAACGCAGCTTCAAATCGGAAGGCATCGGCACGGTGGTCGTCGGCGACGAAAACTACGGCGAAGGCTCATCCCGGGAACACGCGGCCATGGAGCCCAGGCACCTGGGGGTTCGGGTCATCTTGGTTCGCTCTTTTGCCCGCATTCACGAAACCAACCTCAAAAAGCAGGGCATGTTGGCCTTGACCTTTGCCAACAAATCCGATTACGATCTGATTCAAGAACACGATCGCATGGACCTGCTGGGGCTCACCACCATGAAGCCTGGGCATCCCCTGCAAATGGTGTTAAAACACAAGGACGGTAGCACCGATACCATCACCTTAAACCACAGCTACAACGAGACCCAATTGGCGTGGTTCCGTGCTGGCGGTGCCCTTAACATTATTCGCCAACGCGCTTCCAAATCCTAAATGAAGTTCCTGGATGCAGTCGCGGAACGCCTATTGACGGCGGGTCATCCCCAACTGCACCGGGTTTTGGTTCTTTTTCCATCGGTGCGTCCGGTGGAGCCTTTTCGACAAGCTCTTGGGCGCCTTCTAAAGGCACCCTCTCTGTCCCCGATTTGTCGTTCCTTCGACGAATGGGTCTTTGAACAAAGCGAACGCAACAGACCCAACCGATTATGGTTGCAAGATCTCTTGTACCAAGCCTACAGCCAATGCTCCCATGAGGCGGGCATAGTGCCCGATCACCCCGAAACTTTCCTAAGTTGGGCGGGTGGGCTCCTTCAAGATTATGAAGAAATCGACCAGCACCTCTTGGATGCGGACAAGGTCTTTGGGCACCTGCACCAACAAAAAGCCGTTGAACTCTGGAGTCCTTCAGACGGTCAATTGACGGAGACCGAAGCCGAATACTTGCGTTTTTTTAGCCTACTAGGTCCCACCTACCATGCTTTTCGCAAAATCTTGGAAGACCAAGGATTGGCCTATCCCTCTTCCGCCCTTAGGGCCTTGTTGGAACATGCCGAGGAACCGCTTGAGCATCTACGTTCCACCGTGGACGCCGTTTATTGGGTGGGCTTTGATTCGCCCGATCCCGGCCTCCAACGCCTCCTCCAAGTTGGTTCCAAATCCATCCCCATGTTTTGGATCACCGAAGGGGATGTCTATTATGTGAAAGACCCTTTGCACAGCGCGGGAATGTTATGGAGGGATCATGCGCTCCAAAAAATCGAAAAATTAAAGGTGATGGAACTGGTTGGGGAACGCCTTCAAAACGGCGAACCCCGCTTCGAAGCCTGCCGTTGCATGGGCATGACCGAACAATTGGATGAAGGACTTGAACTCATCCAGAAGTGGATAGACCAAGGGATCTCGCCATCGCGGATCGCTTGGGTTTTGGCCGATGCCAATCAAGCATGGCCGCTCATGTTGCGTTGGAGTCCTTTGACAGCTCCACCGGTTTGGAATCTGCCTTTGGACCTGCGATGGACGGCATCGTACGCTTGGGCGATGGGTTGGATCGAATTGCAACAGAGCCTGCATTTTACGGGCAAGGCCAGCGTTTCCGATTGGAATCGCTGGATCGAGAGCCCGATATCGCCTCCGGATTGGACTGCATTCAAACGTACCGAATCGATGGTGGTCTTTCGCACGAGCCTCACAGCGTTAACCTGGAACCAACAAAGCCTGCTGCCCCTCACGGATCATGCGGACGATGCCTACCTCCATTTGGCCGAACTCATCGAACAGATCCTCGAAAATCATCCCCAGCTTCCGGAGATGGAACAACACGCCTTGATGAAGTTGTCCGAAATGATTCGAGTCTTGGCACCTCGCATACCTGAATGCGAAAACCGGTGGACCCTTTGGCGCAAGCTCTGGAATCAAAACCTAAGTTCCGCTGCACTCAACCCAGGACACAGCGAACCCAACGGGGTTCGGATCACCACCTTGGATCGCACCAAGGCCCTGGACTTTGACTACTTAATCGTAAGCGGCGCCAACGAAGGCTTGCTACCCAAACCAGGCCGGTACAGCGGCATGCTCAGTTTTGACTTGCGCCGTGCCTTTGGACTCCCCGATCCTTGGATCGTCGAAGCCAGGCAAGCCTATGAATTATATCGATTGTTACAACATTGTACAGAGGCGCAATTTCTTTGGTCCGCCACCGGCACCGATGGCAAGGCTGCGGAATCCAGCCGTTACTTGCAACAATTGGAACTCGAATACCCAGGACCCTTCCAAAACCGCGAACGACGAGCCTATACCAGCTCTTCGGATACCCCTTGGACCCTGCTCGAGATCCCCAAATCACCACGAATTCTGTCCACCATAACCGAACGATTGGAAACGCGCGCGTTGAGTCCATCCACTTTTTCGGCCTACCTCGAATGCCCACTCAAATTTTGGTACGGGTATGTCCGTCAAATTCGCATTCCCGACGAAGAAACGGAACAATTGAACGCTGCTCAAACCGGGAACCTTCTGCATCAAACCCTCGAGAAGCTTTTCGAACCCCAAATCGGCGCCCTCATGACCCCGGTTTTGCTTCGTTCATTGATGCCGCAAGTGGAACAGACTTGGAAAGAAGTGCGCCAAAAGAATTTTCCTTGGCAGTCCTTTGAAGAAGGCCTGAACGCCATGGTAGACCGGATGGGCCCCCAATTCATCCATCAATACCTTACGACCGAGGCCAAGGCCGCTCAGCGAAGACCGGCTCTTTTGATCGACCAAGAACGGCCGCTCGAAACCAGCTTCTTGGTGGATGAGCAACGCGTGAAATGGCGTGGGCGGCTGGATCGCCTCGAACAGCTAAACGGCCGAACGCGCATTGTTGATTTCAAATCAGGTATCCTCAAAAACAATGCCAGCGAATTGCGGATCAAAAGCGTCGAAACATGTTTTGACGGCGAACACAGCAAGGCTTTCCAACTAATGTGTTATGCGTGGATGG
>CAIOCC010000202.1 GCA_903856555.1 uncultured Bacteroidota bacterium | reverse complement strand
GTGCTCCTGCAGGCGTTCTTCGGCGATGCGCTCCTTGAGCTGGGACAAGGAAGTGAGGTTGGTTTGGAGCTCAACCCTCCGCTGATTGTCAACTTGGGTCAAGGCGGCAAGTTCCGAACCCAATCGCTGAACATCGCGACGAGCAGACATCAAGTCGGCATTCAAGAGGTCTTTGTCCCTTTGGAGATCACCGGCCCTGGCCTCGGCCATCCCCGATTGCTGGCGGGACTGCAGGAGTTCCCCCTGCAGAGCCTGCAAGGCCTGGTTGTTCTGAGCCGTCGAGGCCTGCGTTGCTTCCCATTCAGAGCTGGCTTCCAGCAACATACGCCTTATTCGACCCCATCCAAAGAGCCGTCCCCACCAGCCCAGGTTTTGCAGTTCCTGCAGCAATTGTCGCATTGTTCCCATAACCAAATTTAGGTTACTCCTTCTGATAAATTCCTAGAATTCTAACGCTGTCGAACAAATTGCCTGGCACGATGCACGGCATTGCCGCGGATATCCAGATAAAACAAGTTAATGTCCCCGGTATGGTAATTGGGAGATCGGTACAAAAACGAACCCCAAAAGCGGGGTTTGGTCACCCAAACCATCCCGCCCACCACTTGGGCATCGCAGATGCCGGGGTATTTTTTGCCAAAGGGTCGAAGAACCGCCCCACGATGACGTTCCCTGGGAACCAGCGGTCCTTCCGCAATGCAGGTATCGGGGGCCGGGAAGGGGGTGGCAACTTCCCAGCTGATGGGATTGACGGCCACCGCTTTGGCAAATACCTTTTGAAAGGTTGGGGGCATATAACCCCGCAGAAAAGTGCTCCAACTCACAAAGCAACCGATCGAATTGGAGTCCACGCAAACCGGTAAACCGGCCAAGGAATCCGCCGGTATAGCCATCCCAGGCAAATAAGCGACGACCAAGCGTTGCTGCAACGGAGTTCCTATAATCTTGTGTTTTAACAAACGTGCTGCATGCAGGGTCCCTTGGGAATGACCGGCTACGATAAAGGGTCTCCCTTGGTTGTAGTTCTTCAAAAAATAATCAAAGGCTGCCTCGACATCGCTGTAGGCAATGCCCAGGGATCTTTCTTTATCGTCCAGATCGGGGGTCAAGAAAGCCGAGTAGTGGGCCTGGCGATAGCGAGGCGCATAGATTTTGCCTGCCCCATTAAACGCCGAAGCCTGGTACAAGGTCGGCAATCGGTCAATTTCTCGGTTCAGGCGATGATCACGCAAATCCTGGTTCCAACGGTAAACGGTGCGGGGTTTGGTGGTATACAAGGTAGGATGCACATAGAATACATCCACCGAGGCGCTGTCCTGGGCATCGCGCAAACCGGGCGGTGTGCGGTCGGCCCGATCCCTGCGACCGGGCAAGGCGGCCCAATTCCGCTCGTTGTTATAGTCCGGAGCCGAAGGAATGGGGCTCTCCTCAAAGCGTGTTGGAATGCAGTAAAACTGCCCTTTGGCCTCCTCGGTCTGGATAACCCCCCAAAGCAAAGCTATCCAATAGGCAATATTCATAAGTTTCAAGGCTTGGGGCATGGGTTCAACAGGATCGAGAGGGTTGGAGCGAAGGAATTATCGTTTGGGCAAAGGTGGGGTGGCCGGAGGGGCCATGTAGAGCAAGCCTTTTTCGGAAGGTTGCCCGTACAATTCGGGGTGAAGGTAACGACCACGCTCCTGCGGTGCTTTGATTGGTTCGGGATCTATGGGATGAGCACGAGCGTAGCGATCGTTGCGGATACCCGATACCTGCCAGCTGATTTCGGTATGGGGCACTTCGCTTTGGATAACAAACCGATTGTGGGCGATTTTGGATGCGACTCGAACGCGGGTAAAGCCATCCCCGCCAACAGGGGTCAATTGATAACGAAAATCACGATTCTCGGCACAAAAATACGAGGGCAGTT
>CAIOCC010000201.1 GCA_903856555.1 uncultured Bacteroidota bacterium | reverse complement strand
AGGCGGGGCAGATGGTCGGTCCCGGGGCTTTGGGTAAAACCGAAATGTGGGTGATTCTGGGTGCCGAACCGGGGGCTTGCCTCTACAACGGTTTTGTGGAAGGCTACGACGGCCGAGACCTCGCGGAACGCATTCGCCAGGGTCGTCTCTTGGAAGTGGTCCACCGGACCGAAGTGCAGGTTGGGGATGTGTTTTATATACCGGCCGGCCGGGTCCATACCATCGGTTCCGGACTCCTTTTGGCCGAAATCCAACAAAGCAGCGATACGACCTATCGCATTGATGATTTTGGGCGTCTGGACGATCAGGGCCAGCCCAGGGCTTTGCATTTGGAGGAAGCCATCTCGGTGGCCCACTGCGATGGGCCTGGCCTGGCCGCCCATCCGCAGCCCTTGGAAGGTTGGCCCGGCAGTCGCTTGGCCCGAGGGCCTTATTTTGAATGCAATCGCTTTGGCCTCAAGGCCGGGGAAGAATGCGAGCGAAGTCACGATGGTTTGGATTCGCCGGTGGTCCTGATGAACCTAAGCGGCCAGGCCGTGCTACGACACCGAAGCGGCCAACGGGTGGTGAACGGTGTTCAAACCCTGATGTTACCTGCATCGGATCCTGGCTACACCTGGTGCGCAGAGACTCCTAGCGAATGGCTGGAAATCTACCTTCCACTTCCAGCGAATTTCACCAACGGGACCGTGCTTGCATGAACGAGTTGGAATCCTCAGCCCATCAGCGCTTTTCGCTGTTCCAAACGGCTGATTTGGGTCGCATGGCCTACGAGCCTGCATTGCAGGAACAGCTCCAAAAATTT
The DNA here is from genome assembly GCA_903856555.1 of uncultured Bacteroidota bacterium. Lineage (GTDB taxonomy): Bacteria > Bacteroidota > Bacteroidia > UBA7662 > UBA7662 > SYHX01. The sequence continues at coordinate 7,070 of CAIOCC010000201.1, read as the reverse complement.
GAACCGATGGTGGCGGCAAAGTTGCGCGGCGAACCGGCAACAACCCACGGGGTCGGTTGGGTATTGACCGTGGAACACGAACCGGTTTATACGTTGGGCAAAAGCGGAGACCAAAATCATTTGTTGTTATCCAATCCCGATCTCCAAAGGCTGGGTGCTGAATTTCATCGCAGCAGCCGGGGAGGGGATATTACATTTCACGGCCCCGGGCAATTGGTGGCCTATCCTATTTTGGATTTGGAGGGCCTCAAACCGGATATCCATTGGTACATGCGTTCCCTCGAAGAATCCATCATTCGAACCCTGGCCCATTGGGGCCTGCAGGGTCAGCGGGATAGCGCTTATACCGGGGTCTGGTTGGATGCAGGTGGGCCCACGGCCCGCAAAATCTGTGCCATGGGCGTTAAAACCAGCCGATGGGTGTGCATGCACGGTTTAGCGCTCAATGTGAGCACGCGATTGGACTACTTTGATTACATCGTGCCCTGCGGTATTGCGGATAAATCCGTGACCTCCATGCACCACGAATTGCTTCGCCAAGGGATGGAAGAGGACAGCTTACCGGCCTTGGGGGATGTGAAAGAAAAGTGGTTGGAAGAATTCCACCAGTGCCTGGAGAGCGGGCTTAGCCGATCCGGGTCTTGATTCTGGCTTTCTTGCCTTTGGCGGCGCGCAGGTAGAACAAGCGAGCCCGGCGAACCACACCGCGGGATACCACGTCTACTTTCTCAATGAAAGGGGAGAGGCTGGGGAAAATACGTTCCACCCCAATCCCGTTGGAGATTTTGCGGACTGTGAACGTTTCGTTCGCTCCTGGGTTACGGCGCTGAAGGACGACGCCCTGAAAAACCTGGGTTCTTTCCTTGTTACCCTCACGGATTTTGTAGTGAACAGCGACCGTGTCGCCGGCCTGAAAAGTGGGCAAATCGGTGCCGTTTTTTTGGCTTTCGACAAAAGATACGGGGTCAAGAACAGTGCTCATGGCGTTTCGTTTAGCGTAGCGGGAGAGAAAAACCTCCCCAAAGGGTTGCAAATATAAGCGATTTTGGGCCGTATGCAAGGCTGTACCTGCTTTTTTGGCCTAAGAATCCCCTTCGGGACGATCCAAAAGATCGGGTCTGCGTTCACGGGTTCTGCGCAGGGCTTCTTCGTGACGCCATTGACCAATGCGGGCCTCGTGTCCGCTCCGAAGGATTTCGGGGACCTCCCAGCCTTTGTAGACCGGTGGACGGGTGTAATCGGGGGGCGCCACCAATCCGTCCTGAAAGGAATCGGTGAGGGCGCTGCTTTCGTCGCCCAGAACCCCGGGCAGTAGACGGACCACGGAATCGGTTAGGATGGCAGCGGCCAATTCGCCCCCGCTCAGGACGTAATCGCCCACCGATACCTCCATGGTGCAGAGGTGCTCCCGCACTCGTTCATCCACGCCTTTGTAATGACCGCAGAGGAGAATGAGATTGCCTTCCAGGGCCAAGCGATTGCAGAGGTTTTGGTTGAGCTGAAGTCCATCCGGGCTGAGGTAAATGACCTGGCTGTAGGAGCGTTCTGATTTCAATTGCTCCAGGCATCGGTCGATGGGTTCAATCATCAAAACCATGCCCGCCCCGCCTCCGTAAGGGGCGTCGTCAATGGCTTTGTATTTGCCGGTCGCGTAGTCGCGTAGGTTATGGACCACGATTTGGGCCAGGCCTTTGCGCTGAGCCCTGCCCAGGATGCTGTGATGCACCAGGCTGTCCAGCAATTCGGGAACGGCGGCCAGGATATCAATCCGCATCGGGGTGGTGCTTTTCGTCGCTGTCAGTCGAAAGGTAGAGGTCCAACAAGCCATCCGGGAGGGAGACTTCCAATTCTCGGTTGGTTGGATTCCATTGACGGACAAAATCCGGAACCAAAGGCAGGTACACCGCTTGTTCGTTGACGGTGAATTCCAAAAAATCTTGGGGGGGGCGCCGGTGCAAGCGCACCAAAGGGGCCCGCAAGCCGCTCTGGGGGTCGATCAAAAAGGCGCCAGGGAGGTCATCCTCCTCAAAACCCCAGGCCGAACCCGACGAAACAACCGGCGTAAGGCGCACCCCCTCGATGCCCACCCGGCTTTTGACCAATGGCTGGACATCCTGAGGGCTGTTCAAGCCTTCGAGGTGGAGAATGAGCCCTCCAGGAACCTTGAATTGAGACTCAAGGCAACGATAAGGGACCTTCTGCCCCCTGGTTTCGAGCCAAACATGCTCAAAGCGGGTCGGCCATTGGGACTTGGAAACGGTTGTATCCAAATGCACCAGCAAACGACCGTTCAGGCCGTGCGGTTTTTGGATGAAACCAACCCAGGTCGGAGAACCCGCGGGGGCTTTCAACAAAAAAAAGGTTTATTCAGCGTCCGCTGGGGCTTCGGGAGCCTGTTCAGCGGGGGCCTCGTCGGCAGCAGGAGCCTCGTCGGCAGCAGGAGCCTCGTCAACAACCGGAGCTTCTTCAGCTACAGGTGCTTCCTCGGCCACTTCTTCACCGGCGGCTTCGCGGGCAGCTTCCAGGGCGGCAGCCTCGGAGGCAGCGGCCAATTCAGAACGCTTGCGCAACAAAGCGGCTTCGCGCTCGCTGTTGACCTTGGATTCCGCCTGGAGAGCGGCTTTGCGGGCTTGTTCGCCGCTGGCCTTGAGGCCGTCAACCTTGGCTTGAACCTTGGCATCGCGGGCGGTCATCCACTCGGCAAAACGCTGATCGGCCACCTCCTGGGTGATGGCTCCTTTGGCGACTCCATCCTGCAGGTGTTTGCGCATCATCACCCCTTTGTAGGAGAGAATGGCACGGCAGGTGTCGGTGGGTTGGGCTCCGTTTTGGAGCCACTGGACGGATTTGTCCAGTTGAATGTCGATGGTGGCCGGGTTGGTGTTGGGGTTGTAGGAACCCAAACGCTCAATGAATCTCCCGTCTCTTGGAGCACGTGCATCCGCCACCACAATATGATAAAAAGGACGACCCTTTTTACCATGACGCTGTAATCTGATTTTAGCTGGCATTGAGGCTTTTTTGAAATGAGGGGCAAAGATAACTCAAAACCCCCTTCGGGGAGCCAACCCTCGATAAGGATGGATTCTAGGAGCGACCAAAGGGGGAACGCATGCGGTTCATGGCTTGCCCCATGGCCCCTCCGGGCATTCCTCCGTTCATTTTTCGCATCATTTGCTTCATCTCCGCAAATTGTTTGAGGAGCTGGTTGATCTCCTGGACCTTGGTCCCGGAACCCCTGGCGATGCGTTCGCGTCGGCTTCCGTTGAGAATTTCGGGCTCGCGGCGCTCCAAGGGGGTCATGGACTGGATGATGGCTTCGGTTTGTTTGAACATTTCATCCGAAAAATCCATGTCCTTGATGGCTTTGCCAACCCCTGGAATCATCCCGAGAAGGTCTTTCATGTTCCCCATTTTTTTGATTTGCTGGATTTGTTCGTAGAAGTCTTGCAAATCGAATTGGTTCTTGGAGATTTTCTTCTGGAGCCTGGCGGCCTCCTCGGCGTTGATTTGTTGCTGGGCTTTTTCGACCAACGAAACCACATCCCCCATCCCCAGGATTCGGTTGGCCATTCGGTCCGGATGAAAGACATCCAGGGCCTGCAGTTTTTCGCCGGTCGAAACGTATTTAATGGGTTTACCAACCGTGTAACTGATGGTTAGAGCTGCTCCGCCCCGGGCATCGCCGTCCATTTTGGTCAAAACAACCCCGTCAAAATTCAAACGCTGGTTGAAGGCTGCCGCGGTGTTCACGGCATCTTGGCCGGTCATGGCATCCACCACAAAGAGGGTCTGGTCCGGTTGGATGTTGCCATGAATTTCGGAGATTTCCTTCATCATGGCTTCGTCCACGGCCAATCGCCCGGCGGTATCCACCAGAACCACCGAATAACCTTCGGTTTTGGCTTGCTTCACGGCTTGGGCGGCGATCAGGACCGGGTTCTTTTGGTCCCGATCAGCATAGACGGGCACCCCGATTTGTTCGCCCAGAATTTGGAGCTGATCCACCGCGGCAGGGCGGTAAACATCGCAGGCCACCATCAAGACCTTCTTGCCTTGGGATTTGAGGAGCAAGGCCAATTTGCCGGTGAAGGTTGTTTTGCCGGATCCCTGCAATCCCGACATCAGCACTACCGAGGTGCCGTTGGGCTTGAGAACCAGGGGCGAAGCTTCGCGACCCATTAACCGGGTCAGCTCCTCGTTCATGATCTTGATCAGCAATTGCCCGGGGGATACATGCTTGATCACGTCCTGCCCCAAGGCCTTGGCCTTGACTTCTTCGGTAAAGTCTTTGGCGATTTTGAAGCCTACGTCGGCATCCAGCAGGGCCCGCCGGATTTCCTTCATGGTTTCCGAAACATTGTTTTCGGTAATGCGGCCCTGGCCTTTGAGGGTCCGCATCGCCTGTTCGAGGCGATCGCTTAGCTTTTCAAACATGGTATGTTACGGGTTATAGTTCGACCTCGCAAACTTCGCCTTGATCTTGGAATCGGTGAAGGGTGTCCACCATACGCAGGGTGTCTTTGACCGAACGAACCAGTGTAAAGAAATTGACCACTTGGTGCTGAACCACCCCGTTTTTGTCGATGATAAACAAACCGCGGTAAGGCATCATGGGGCCTTCACAGATCAATTGACCCGCTTCGTTGTAATCGTATTCCCCGGCCAAAACGCCGTATTGGGCGGTGATGGTTTTGGTGAAATCCGAAATGACCGGATAGGTGACTCCTTGGATACCGCCTTGGGAAACAGGTGTGTTCAACCAGGCTTTGTGGCTCACATCGCTGTCCGTTGAACAAGCGAGCACGGCGCAATTCCGCTTCTCGAATTCGGGTAATTGCTGTTGAAAGGCCAGCAGTTCCTTGGGACAGATGCCGGAGAAATCTTTGGGGTAGAAATACAAAACAATCGTTTGGGTTCCGATCAAGCTTTCGAGGTTGAAATCGGAGACGATGCGGTGGCCGTCCAGGACGGCGGGGGCGGTGAATAGGGGGGCCTTGCGGCCTACAAGTACGGACATGGTAGGGGATCAGCCGTTTGGCGGCTCAAGAGCGCAAAAATAACCCTGTCCGGCCGATTATCTTTGCCCGCTCCGGAACGAAGGAGGCCCCAGGCCGCTCCCAGCACCCCCGGTTTTGCAGGTCCCGTAGCTCAATGGATAGAGCAACTGCCTTCTAAGCAGTAGGTTACTGGTTCGACCCCAGTCGGGATCACATCAAAAGGGATTTAGTCCTCGTCGGCCTTGTTAAAGACCATCATCAACAATTGGTAAGCCCCTTGAATCGCAAACAAGCGGCCCTTGAGGGGGGCTTCATCCGGTTGTTCAAATTCCAACCAGACCAAATCGCCGCTTTGATGCAAAACCCGAACCGGCCTGCGCAAGAAGCCTTGTCGCTGGCTAGAATCCCTTAAAACGTCCACTTTCTCAAAAACATAGGCTTTGCCTTGATGGTATTGGACCGCTGCCGCGGGCAGGGCCGGTGTCTCCGTCGATAGGACCTCCAAACGGGCCCGCATGAACATCCCCGGTATCAACCCGGGATCGTAGCGATCAAAGTGGCAATGAACCTCGACACTGCGATCCGTCGCAAATTCCTTGCCGATGAGGAGAATTTGGGCGGGGTGTTCAACCCGGGGGTGTTGGTTGGTATAGGCCTTGAGGCGTTGATTTTCACGGAGGTAGGGGAGGTCTTTTTCAAAAACATTGAGCCGTAGGTGGACATCCGATGGATCCACCAATTCGTAGAGCGCCTCGCCAGCCCCAATGTACTGGCCGGTGCTGTGGTGAACCTTGGTCACAAATCCTTGGACCGGTGAACGCACGGGAATTTGCCGCACCAAAGCGGTTTCACTAAGATTTGTTATATCAAGTCCCAGCAGCCGCAATTTTTCTTCAAAGGCCTTGGCCTGAACGCGGGCGGTACGCCAGTCACTTCGGGTATCGCGTTCGGTTTTGGGGTTGCCAGCACCGCTGCGCAATAATTCTTCTTGGCGTTGAACCTCGGCCCCCAGGTTTTCGGCCCGTATCCGCGTAGACCAATAATCTTCTTGAAGTTGCAGGTAGGCAGGATCTTCCATATAGGCCAAGATTTCACCTTTCTTGACTTTCATCCCTGGCAACAAACGGGTGGAACGCAAGAGACCCGGCATGGGCATCGAAACCGAGATGAGGTTTTGGGGAGGAGCCTCTACCTGCCCGCTCAGCAGAATTTCGTGGGACAAGGGCAGCAAACGCAGGCTGTCCAAGGCCAATCCCGCGTTTTGGGCTTGCGCCGATTCCAGGACCACGAGGTTTTTGTCGTGATCCTCTTGGACCGTGGCGGTTACGCTGCCCTTGGTGGGGTCTCCCGTCGTGCCAAGTTCCGGTTGTTGCTTGCAACCGGTCATGGTTAGTCCGGAGAGTAGGCCGAGAAATACGGCATAAAGGGGGAGGGATCCCGTAGAGGCTGGCATGGACTTCAAGAGATTATCGGGGTTGGTTGTTTGCGTTGGGATAATGCCATTGGATGGTGGCTTCGTTGAGCTGCTCGGTAAGATCCAGGTGCCTGGATCGCGTCCATAGGATCCGTTCCAAATGGGTGGTCCATGAGAGCAAGTCCAAATCACCTTGGGCCAACTGGGATTCGGCTTGGTTGCGAAGGGCCTGGGCCAAAGGAAGCAGGGATTGGTTTGAATAATCCCATTGTTCTAACAATAGACGCATTCGCTCTTGGTCCCGGGTTCGTTCGTTGGCTGCAACGGCCCTACCGTGGCGGTATTGCAGGGCTGCGGCTTCGGCTAGGTGGCGGTCGGCTTCGGCCTGCAAGCGCCAGGGCTTGCCTCGCAGGGGGAGGCTGATGCCGGCTTGCAAAGTATTGAATCGTCGCGACAGGGGATAAAATTGGCCATCCGGCCCCAGGCCTTGGATGCTCATATTGCGCAGGCCCAGACTCAGGCCCGGGAGGCGCTGGGCTTGGGTGAGTCGGCTCATGGCCTTGGCTTCGAGCCATTGGTTGTGCAGGCGCAGGACTTCGGGGTGGGTCAGGCTATCAAGCAGATCGGGGCTTGCAGGTTTCCAACGCAAATCGGCT
>CAIOCC010000200.1 GCA_903856555.1 uncultured Bacteroidota bacterium | reverse complement strand
GTCGTCCAATCGCTGCAGCAGACCAACCAAAGCGGCGCGGTACGCTTCGGGGCTCCGCTCTTGGCGTAGTAGGACCTCCATCTCGGTCTTCATCGAGGCCAAAGGGGTTCGAAGCTGATGAGAGGCCAGGCCCAAAAACTGTTGACGGGTCCCCAAAGCTTCCCGCAATCGGTCCATTAATTCGTTGAATTTGCGAGCCAAACGTCCAATTTCATCGCTGCGGTCGGCTTCGGGCAAATTGAATTGCAAAGCCTGTTCAGACTGGACATCATCGACCCGGTCCAGCAGATGGCTGACGGGGCGCAACGCCCTTCCTGCAAATCCATACGACAAAAACCATGTCATCACCACCCCCAGTACCCATCCTATTCCCAAGATCCAAGCCAAACGCCGACCCTGCTGCCGCCCCATCTCATCCACCCCTCCCAAAACCACGAGCAACCCGTTGTACTGCTCCCTTCCAAAGGCCAACGCCGCCCATTCCAAATCTCCAACTTTCCCAGAGCCAGCGCCCTGGCTGCGGATTCGGCCCAACATTTCCGCATCCACCCGAAGAGCGCCATGGCTAGAATCCAATAGGTATAACAATTGATTTTGAATGCTGTAAAGGGCCAAGAAGCGCGGTGTCTCTCCCTCCGTCCAACCAGCCATGGCCTGCGTTGGACCAACCGCCACGCCTTCGCCGGGGGATTCCATGAACCGAACCCCTTCGGCATAGGCCCTAAGCCGCAATCCTTCCTCGTAACGAGCCCTCCGCTGCCGCTCAACCTGGACATAAACGCCCAAGAGAACCAGGCCCAGCACCCCGGCTACCAAGCCCAAAAGGGTCCTGCTCAGTTGATTACGAATCGTCATCCAATTTCATTCGACCTCTTTGTCCAGCAATCGGACCCTGAGGGTCAACGAAACTACGCCTCGGGCTCGCTGTTTGGGTCATCGGTCATCCGATACCCTTGCCCAATATGGGTTACCAATAATTTGGTCTCAAAATCGCGGTCCACTTTTTTGCGCAAAAAATTCAGGTACACATCCACCACATTGGTGCCCGTATCAAAGTGGATGCCCCATACATCGGCCGCTAACTTGGCACGGCTTAGCACCTTGCCTTTATTTTTCATGAAATATTCCAAGAGATGAAACTCCTTGGCGGTCAGGGAAATAATCTTGTCACCGCGACGGGCTTCCTTGGTCTGCAAATCCAATACCAAATCGGCCACCTGCAGCTGCCGCGGACCACTGTCCCCGGTATGTCTTCGTAACAACGCCCGGATTCGAGCCAGCAATTCCTCAAAATCAAAAGGCTTGACCAGGTAATCATCCGCCCCGGCTTCGAGCCCATCCACTTTGTCAGCCGTTGTCCCCAAGGCCGTTAACATCAACAACCCGCAATCCGGCTTCTGGGCCCGAAAGCGCGTGCACAACGCCAAACCGTCCAAGGCCCCGGGCAGCATCCGGTCCAAAATGGCCACTTGGTAATCTTTGATTTCAAAAAGTACCCGAGCCTCCTGCCCTTCGCTGGCCCTGTCCACCTCAAAACCCTCTGAACGCAGGCCGCCGCAAACCGCATCCGCGATGCGATCGTCGTCTTCGACCAACAAAATGCGAGGGGGGACCGTAGCCATTGAAGTCAGAATTTGATTCGTTAGACTATTTTAGACACTACCCAGGCCGTTCCGTTTAACCCGAAGGATTAAATTGGGATGAAAAATAACATCGACCCCATTCACCATCCCGTCAAAGCCAAGGCTGGGGACTTTTACCGGGAGAGGTACATGGACTTGCGCTTGTACAAATCCCTGAAATAGGGGTCCCGCAGATCGCTGATAAATCGGATGGCCTCGCCGGTGGATTTCATTTCGGGTCCCAAGGACTTGTTCACATTGGGGAATTTGTTAAACGAAAAAACCGGCTCCTTGATGGCCCAACCCTGCAGGGAATACTCCACGCTGAGATCTTTGACCCGCTGAACGCCTAACATAACCTTGGTGGCGATGTTCACAAAAGGCAACCCGTAGGCCTTCGCCAAAAAGGGAACCGTACGCGATGCCCGGGGGTTGGCTTCGATAACATAAACCACATCGTTCTTGATGGCAAATTGCACATTGAGCAATCCGCTGATATCAAGGGCTTTGGCCAATCTTCGGGTGTATTCCTCCATTTGGGTAACCACCAACGGCGACAACCCAAAGGGGGGCAAAACCGCGTGAGAATCCCCGGAGTGGATCCCCGCCGGTTCGATATGTTCCATGATACCGCACATGATGACCTCTTCGCCGTCGCTGATGCAATCGGCCTCGGCTTCCATCGCGCGGTCTAGAAAATGATCAATCAAAATCCGGTTGCCCGGTATTTTGCGGAGCAAATCCACCACCGCTTTTTCGAGTTCCTCGTCGTTAATCACAATCGACATGCCCTGTCCACCCAATACATAGCTGGGCCGGACCAGGACTGGATAACCCACTTCGTTGGCGATTTGCAGGGCTTCTTCGGCCGTTTCGGCGACCCCGTAACGGGGGTAGGGGATGTCCAGGTCTTTGAGCAAATCACTGAAACGACCCCGGTCTTCGGCCAGATCCATGCTCTGATACGAGGTCCCGATAATGCGGTAACCGTGGTTGTGGATCTTTTCGGCCAATTTGAGGGCGGTCTGCCCTCCCAGTTGCACAATGACGCCTACGGGCTTTTCGTGTTCCAGCAGGTCCAGCAAATGCTCCCAAAACACCGGCTCGAAATAAAGTTTATCGGCCATGTTAAAGTCGGTGCTCACCGTTTCGGGGTTGCAATTGACCATGATGGCCTCAAAACCCGATTCACGCGCCGCCAATAGGCCGTGAACGCAGGAATAATCAAATTCGATCCCCTGCCCGATGCGGTTGGGGCCCGAGCCCAGCACCACGACCTTGGGCTTGTCACTGGCAACGCTTTCGTTTTCCTGGTCGTAGGTCGAATAGAAATACGGGGTCAAGGCCGGAAACTCGGCCGAGCAGGTATCCACCATCTTCCAGACCCTTTGCAGACCCAACCCTAAGCGGGCGGCGCGGACCTGCTCCTCCGTCACATCGTCCTGGACACTGTGCGCGATTTGCACATCCGAAAACCCGTTTTGCTTGAGTTCGTTCATCAAGTCGCGATCGATTTCCTTCAAATGCATGGAACGAAGGCCCTGTTCCAACTGAACCAAGCTGCGGATTTCCCTCAAAAACCAGGGATCAATGCGGGTGATTTTGTGGATGGAATTGAGGGGTACCCCCTGGGCAAAGGCATCGTACAGATGAAAAACCCTTTCCCAGGATGGGTTTTCAAGGCTGTCCATAATAACCTCGGTCCGCTTTTCGCCTTTGCCATCCCCGCCCAGTCCGGCCCGGTTAATTTCCAGGCTTTGACAGGCCTTTTGGAGGGCTTCGTTAAAGCTGCGGCCGATGCCCATAACCTCGCCCACCGATTTCATTTGAAATCCAAGGCGACGATCGGCTCCGGGGAATTTGTCGAAGTTCCACTTGGGGATTTTGACAATCACATAATCCAAGACCGGTTCAAAAAACGCCGAGGTACTCAGCGTAATTTGATTGGGCAACTCGTCCAAGCGATAGCCCACCGCAAGTTTCGCGGCGATCTTGGCAATCGGATATCCGGTCGCCTTGGAGGCGAGGGCGGAGGAGCGAGAAACACGGGGGTTGATTTCGATGGCAATCAAAGCCTCGGTCAAAGGATCCATGGCAAACTGAACATTGCAGCCTCCGGCAAAATTCCCGATAGAACGCATCATTCGAATGGCCTGATCGCGCATCGCCTGCATTGCGGTATCGCTCAGCGTCATGGCCGGTGCTACCGTAATGCTATCACCGGTATGGATCCCCATGGGGTCCATGTTTTCGATGGTACAAATAATACAAACATTGTCCGCCGCATCCCGTAACAATTCCAATTCGTATTCTTTCCAGCCCAGTACGGCCTTGTCAATCAGCACTTCGTGGGTGGGCGATGCATCCAGCCCGCGGTTTAGGGCCGCATCAAAGTCTTCTTTGCGGTAGATCACAGCGCCTCCCGTCCCACCCAGTGTATAGGATGGCCGGATCACCAAAGGAAATCCGATTTCTTCGGCGGCTTCTTTGCCTTCGAGATAGGAATTGGCAATCCGGGAGGGGGCCACATCGACCCCGATTTCTAACATTAGTTTACGAAATTCTTCGCGGTTTTCGGTGCGCTCGATGGCATCGATATCCACCCCAATCAATCGAATATTATGCTGAGACCACAGGCCCAGCTCATCGGCTTCTTTGCAGAGATTGAGGGC
>CAIOCC010000199.1 GCA_903856555.1 uncultured Bacteroidota bacterium | reverse complement strand
GCTGAAGCCCGGTTGGGAGCAAGAAAAGGAAAACAAACGCTTGGAGGGCTTGATGTCCTTGAATAAAGTGACCCTGCATGGTTATTCCGGGGGGAATGGATTGGGCGAATGGGGTTTGGACGCATCGCATCGTTCAACGATGCGGTTCGAGAATTGGACCCTGCAAGGGAAGTTTTCGTATGCCGGGGCGATGTGGAACACCGATGAAATGAGCGGGAATCGTCAACAAGGGACTTTGGGTCTCTCCTTGCAAAAGGGTGGAGGGCGACTTCGGTGGAGCGTATCCCCAACCTTGGCCTTTCTGAGCGATGACCTCCAATCGCGTTGGGTTTTATTGCCTGATATGGTCGTGGAGCGTTCGTTGGGTGCTTCAGGGCTTTCGGGAGTCTTGGAAGCCGGCGTGGTCTCCGGGATTCAACAAGCATCGCTGTACGATTGGACCGGACGATACCCCACTCTTTTTCGAGTGAATTCCTACGGTGCAGCTGTTAACCGTTTTGAAGGCTATGTCCGATGGAAGCATGGGCTGCTCAAGTCCTGGCAAGGGGAGCATCGTTTGGCGATGGGGCGTTGGAATCACCTTCGGTTTTTTGAGGCCGATAACCGCGAAGCTTTTGGGGTCCGTTCCCTGCATTTGGATTTGGCCCATCGTTGGGATTTGAACAGTCTTTGGACCTATTCGACGGGGAGCGGTGTTCGCATGTCCTTGCAATGGGGTGTCCAGGGTTTGTTGTTGGAGGGTCAATCAAGGGCTCTTCCTGGCTTGCAACCCAGCGCCTATGCAGGGTTTAAGTTCAAAGGCCCCGCAGGCAATGGTTGGAAATGGCGTGGTGAGGGGATGATTTACGGGCTGGGTGCGGACCTCTCTTCGACCGCTCCTGTTCAACGGCCTTGGTCCATGGATCTGGCTTTGGACAAAAACATCGGAAGCGCCGGGGTATGGTCCTTGGTTTTCAGGCAGCGCCAGGGCCCGATGGTTTTTCGTTGGGCTGAAGAATTGTACGGGGGTGCGCTTTTGCAATTGGAATGGAGAAAGCAACTTTGATGTAAATTTGAGCATGTCCCTTACTCGGCCTTTGGATCAAGAACGATTGCGCTGTATTCGCAGCTCTGCCAACCTTGCAGATTTTGGCCAAGTCGTTTATACGGTGGAAGGCGCTCGCTGGCAGGCCTCCGAGTCCCGCCTGCGGCCACCCCGCTATCACTGGCTTTTTGTACCCCAAGAGGGTCAAACGGGGGTTTCTGAGGAAACCTTGCATTTGACCGAGCCCCTTCGTTCGGCGCTTGAATCGGTAGGGAAACAGGGCGGTTCCTTGTATGTCGAAGGTTGGGGACTCCTGCGCAGGGTGGAACAGGGTGTTGAATTGATGGCCGACCCCGGCCCCTTGTCCGATGACCATCCGCATTACGGTTGGCTTCCGGTGCATTGGACGAATCGCGTGGTACCCACGGGTGATCAATCAATCCGTTCTGGTTCCAAGTCAATCCGTTCTGGTTCCAAGTCGCAGCGTTCTGCATGGGTCTATGCCTTCGCATGGTTGGCCTTGGTGGGGTTGAGTCGATTCGCATTGGTGGTCGATGGGACGGAACCATCCAACGGACAGCGTCTAGCTTGGGCTGGATACCCCAATGATTGGTCTTTGAATGTCCCCTTCACCCGTTCCACCGATCCATTTGATCCCTGTTTGCGTCAAGCAACGTTGTTGTCTCCGATTGAAAAGCCAGGTGTTGACCACTATCCAGCGTCTTGGCCGGTTCGTCGGGTGGTCGTAGGGCTTTATTCCCAAATGCCTTTGGCTGAGGCCAAGGTGACCGCACTGCGTGGTCTCGGTTATTCCGTTCGTTTAACCCCTCGATGGGCCCACGGTCGTTGGTTAACAGCCGTTTGCTTGGAATACCGCGGTCTTTATATCCAAGATTTCCTTCAGGAAGTCCGGTCGAACGTGGTGCCCGAGGCCTGGATTTGGCCCGAAGCGGTCTAATCGCCCATGGTACTGGGTCAACCGTCGGCATTGTGGGGGCTGACCCTTTGGCTTGTCCCCCTGTACATCCATTTTTTTGGCTTTCGCTTGCGCCAAAAAGCTTGGTTTACCCGGCTTGATTGGCTATTGCAACAACAAATCCCCGTCCGACGTCGGGAGAGGCTTTTGAGGGTCTTGTTGCTCATCCTTCGTTTGCTGGCGATTTTGGCGTTGGTGCTAGCATTCGCCGAACCCCGTTGGGGCGACACCGCCGGTTCATCCGGTTCCGGTCAAAAGCACTTGATTTATTTGGATAACAGCCCCAGCATGCAGATGGAGGGCGATGAAGGTTTGCTCCTGGAATTGGCCAAACAGTCGGTTCGAAACTTGCTGGAAAAAAGTCCCAAGGATGCCCAATTTGCATTGATCACCAACGATCGGGCCCCGTTGCCTAGCGGTTGGTTGCCTGCCCATCGAATGACCGAATGGCTGGACAGGGTTCAGGTGGTGGAACAGCGACGGAGTGCAAGCGCGGTGCGGGATCAATTCCGTCGTCGAATGGAGCAAGAGGGTACCGCCGGAATGAGTCAAATTCAAACATGGATATTTTCGGATTTTCAAAAAAATCAAATGTCTTTTTCGGAGCCGGCCACAGGTTTCAAGGTGCATTTGCAACCGGTGGTTCATCGGTCTTTTTTTAACGCGGTGATTGATTCGGCCTGGCTCATCGAATCAACGGTCCGACCAGGAATGCGGAATCGTTTGGTGTTCCGCACCCGCTTTTTTGGCGAATGGCCTAGCGGTTTGCTTTTGCAGGCCGAGCTTCGTTGGCTGAATCAACGCAAAAGCCTGATGAGCCTGCGTGATGAAGGTCGGGCCCTGCGATTGGATACCTTTGATTTTGTGCCAGGACCCGCTGTGGCCGGCCTGGTGACCTTGAGCCTGAACGATCCTGGTTACCCTGCGGATAATACTTTTTTTGTGAGTCTGCCCATGCATCGGACCATCCGGGTTCTTCACCTTGTGAATGGGAAGCCGAACCCCTTTGTGCAATCGGTTTGGGCCACGGACACCCTGGTTCAATCGGAGATATGCAATGTTATGAGCAAGCCGATTCCGGACCTGGATTCGGTGGATTTGCTGGTTGTGGAGGCATGGCGCGAGGAGGGGCAGGCCATGGCTTTGGCTCAAGTCAAGGAATGGGTTCAGCGGGGTGGAACGGTCGTTCTGCTACCCGCTTCGCTTTCAGGAAAAATCGGACCCTTGCCTTCTCGAAATTGGGAAATGCCAGTCGCAGAACCCTCTGTCTTAAAGGGTTCGTTCCGGATTCAAGGCGTCGAGGCATCGGCTGAATTTCTGGGTCAGGCTCTGACCCGAAGACCCAGGCCTGAAACCCTGCCAGGGGTTCGCGGGTACCGTGTCGAAAAACCACAAGCAGGCGATCGGGTCCTTTTGGCCCTGAACAACGGCGATCCGCTGTTGTTGCAGGTCAGCCAAGGGGAGGGCATTCAATACCGATTTAGCACCCCGCTGACCGATGAGTGGTCTGATTTGGTTCGACACGATCTCTTTGTCCCGGTCTGGTATCGCTTGGCCATGGCTTCGCTCAAGGCCCCTTCCTATACCGGGACGCTTGGCGGAGACCGGGAATGGTC
>CAIOCC010000198.1 GCA_903856555.1 uncultured Bacteroidota bacterium | reverse complement strand
TTTGGGAACTCAAACAAAAACACCCCCGCGGTTACCAAATCAAAGTACGAACCGCTTTGCAACCCGGCGAAGCCACCGACGACCCAAGGGCCAACCGGGCCTATGTGGATTTGCTGGCGCAAGGCTTGGAGGCGGGTCAGCACCGGGTGGCGGGCATGCAGGCCCTGGTTCCCAACACCCTCCAACGAAGTCTGCGGATTGAATACCAACGCCAAACCCTTTTCAACCCCTTGAACGGGGAGCGTCTGACCATAGACCGAGCCTTGAATGCGTCGGACGGCCAACAGCGCTTGGATTTTGGGTCCTTGGTCCTGCTGGAACTCAAACAGGCCAGTCGCGAACGGCATTTGCTGGACCGATGGAGCCTGCAGGGGAGGGTGCAGGAGGGATCCTTTAGCAAGTATTTTCAGTGCAAGCGTTTGATGATGCTCCCATCCTTGCCGCAAAGCCATCGGGCTTTTATTCATTGGCCCCAAAGTTCTACACCAACCATAACTCGTAACACACTATACTCATGTTGAATGATTTTTTTGCCCGTTTGATTCTGGATTTAGCGGCTGTATGGTTGATGGTTCGTGGCATCTACTTTGGGGTTTACAAGACCAGGGATTTGTTTTTTACACTCATCATCACCAACCTGGTTATTTTTATGTTATCCTACAGTCTGAACGGAACGGCCTTTTCGATGGGGGCGGCTTTTGGGCTTTTTGCGGTGTTTGGAATGCTGCGGTTTCGGACCGAGGACATTTCGATTAAGGATATGACCTATCTTTTTTTGGCCATATCGTTGGGGGTTTTTTCGGCGGTGGCGGCCATGCCGCCTCTGTCCATGGGGGCGGTGATGCTGGGAATTTTGGGGTTAACCGCCTTGCTGGAAAGCAATTGGCTCTACCGTCGCGAATCGGTGCGTACCGTGTTATACGATCGAGTGGACTTGATTCAAGAGGCCAACGAAGAACGGGTCCTCGAAGATTTGCGTCTTCGGACCGCGCTTCCGGTGCATCGTTTCCAGGTCCTGCGCGTTGATTTGTTGCGGGATACCGTGCAACTCAAAGTCTATTATTTTGAATAAGAAAGGGCTGTTTGCTCGGGCCTGCGGTCGGTATGCCGGTTGGATGGCGGTGGCCATGGGTTTCTTGTTCAGCGTTCCCAACGCGGTAGCTGTGGAACCGGCTCTGTGGTTGCAAGGATCGTACCCTTGGCGGGTCACGTCCCAATTACGGTTCGTTGCCGAAACAGAGCTACGACTGGAGAGCGGGGTGCCGCCTCCGCCTGTTTCGTTACGGGTCTTGGGGAGGGAATGGTATGCCGAGCGCTTGCAAGCCGATTTGTGGGCCGATTACCGATGGAAGAACAAAATCGCAGGTTGGGACGCGGGGGTAGCGGGTGGTTGGCGCTTGGCTTGGAGAAACGGGCCAGGGGGTGGAAACCTGCGGCCCCGTTGGATGATGGATGCTCGTTTGGGTCAACGCATCGGGATTTGGTCCGTTGATTATCGCTTACGTTGGCAGCAGCAGTTCTCGGATTTTGGTGGTTCTGCACCGGACTTGGATCAATCCTACGGTCGGCACAAGTTTTCGTTGAGCTGTCGCTTGCCAGGACAGCGGTCCTTGGAATGGTCCGAGGAATTTTGGGTGCCGGTTCCGGGTCCAGTTCCCGGGATCAAAGCGTGGAATCCGGGGCTTTACGATCACCGGCGGAGCACGGTGCAATTTCGTTGGAAGGAAGGGGGATCCACCTGGTCGGTGGGGTTGAGTTTGGACCGCGATCGGATGTTTCCCGGTCGTTCCGAACCGCAGGCTATCCTGCGTTTGGGGCACCAGCGCTCGGTTCTGGGCCGTTCTTCAAAGAACGAAGAAGGGTCGCAGCGGTCATCCCAATGATTTTGAGGTCCAGTCCCAGGGACCAGTTTTGGATATAAAGCAAATCCAGACGAACCCGGTTCTTCATGTCTTGTTTGGCCCGGGTTTCACCGCGATAACCCATGGCCTGGGATAGGCCGGTGATGCCGGGTTTGACCCGATGCCGGGCCATAAAGCGCTCAATCACTTGGGAATAGGAAAGGGTGTGGGAGAGCATGTGGGGGCGCGGTCCGACCACCGACATATCGCCTTTGAGGACATTCCAGAATTGGGGCAATTCGTCCATGGATGTGTTACGAAGAAAACGCCCCATGCGGGTAATTCGGGAATCGTCGGCACGGGCCTGCAATGTATCTGCTTCTTCGTTGAGTCGCATGCTGCGGAATTTGTAACAACGAAAGGGTCGGTTGTCTTTGCCCGAACGCCATTGCACAAAAAACACCGGTCCTGCGCTGTCCAGCCGTATCAACAGGGCCATCAAGGGCACCAGCCAGGAAAGCACGAGAACCAGAACCCCCATGGAGAGGACCAAGTCAACGGCCCGCTTAACACGCTGTGCACTTTCGGTTTCGAGCGCAAAGGGCCTCAGGCTCCAGATGGGCAGATGTCCCAGGTAGTCCATTTCGATGCGTGCCAGCGGGACCATTCGGGTATCAGGGACCAGGTGCAGGTTGACCAAATGCTCGGAGGCCAGGCGGCTGAGGACTTCGAGCTCGTTGCCTTTGGGCAGGGAGGCGCTGCAATAAATATCCGAAATGGTTTCGGAGCGCAGCAAATCGGGGAGAAGCGCCGGCCATTCATCGGCTCCGCCCAAGCGATTCAGGTGCCTGGAATGCTCGTCGCTTTCGGGTCCAAAGTAGCCCAGGATTTGAGGGAATAGTTGGAGGGTTTTGCGGTTAATCCGCTCAAAATCTTCGGCGAGCCCGGGTCCAAGTAGCACTGCTTTGGCTCCCCGGTAGGGATGAAAACCGCTGCGGCGCAGGACGGCCGGAAAAAACCAGTGCCATAGAATTTGGAGGTTGGCGGTCGCCGCCAGCATGAGGGTGATGAGGATGCGGGAATAATAGACTTTGATCAAGCCGTTGAATGCATAAGTTGTTACGGCGAAGAGCACAAAGCATCGAAACCACAACGAAAGCCGTCGAAACGGATCGGAGGAAGGAGCGCGCTCGTACAATCCGGTGAGGAGGGCCGACGTAATCCAGAGCAAAAGAAGGATGCCCCAAAAGGCGACAAAATCCGGACTGAA
The DNA here is from genome assembly GCA_903856555.1 of uncultured Bacteroidota bacterium. Classification (GTDB taxonomy): domain Bacteria; phylum Bacteroidota; class Bacteroidia; order UBA7662; family UBA7662; genus SYHX01. The sequence continues at coordinate 788 of CAIOCC010000198.1, read as the reverse complement.
CAAATGTTGCCATTCCCCAAAGCGCAGGTAATAGGCCAGGGCATAGCCCAGGGTGACCAAGGCCAGATCGGTGCTGGCCAGGGGTCGGCTATAGCGCTTGCGGTGGAGGAGGCTCAAGGGTTCCTGGTTTGGAGGGGCGTTGTCGGAAGCAAAAATACCCGTTGGCTAGCAATCCAACGATGTAAATACCTTTTTGGCGTTCGAGCAAGCTTTCGGTGAGCATGGAGGCCGCCACCAGCAGAACGGTCGCGATGCCCAGCCAGTATCGGTCCTCCCAATGCCAGCGCAGGGGGAGGAAGAGGCAGGCCAGCAGGAGGGCCAGGCCCAGGGGTCCCAGGGTGGCCAAGGTCTGCAGGTATTGGTTGTGGCTGTTGAAGCGGTGTTCGAGGCCTGGGCTAAAATCGTTTTGGTGGTAAATGTTGAGGAGTTCTTTTTGGAAATCGCCGGCTCCGGTTCCCAAGAGGGGATATTGCTGGTAACAGTGCAGGGTGTATTTCCATTTTTGGATGCGCAGGGCTCGTCCTCCCCAGCGGTCGCTTTGGTAGGTCCCCTTGAGGTTCACCATTTCTTGGTAGCGGGATTGGTTGACTTTGTTGCCGTTGATAAGGGCCCAAGGAAGGAGGAGGGCCAAGAGGAGGAGGGGAAAGTGGAAGAGCCGTAGCCGCCCGGTGCGGGCCAGAAAAAACACCGATGCAGTCAGCACAAGCAGGGCGGTCAACAGGGCCATGCGGGAGGAGAGCTGGGTGAGGAAGACCAAGGACCCCCCCAGGTAAAGGGTATGAAAGAGC
>CAIOCC010000197.1 GCA_903856555.1 uncultured Bacteroidota bacterium | reverse complement strand
TGCAGAAATGCCCCTGTCCAAAATCCGTGGCTATACCCCGGGGCGCTTCTCTTTTAATGTGGCAGGGGGACGTTGCGAGGCCTGCGGTGGAGCAGGCGTGCGGGTTTTGGAGATGAATTTTCTGCCCGATGTCGAGTTGCCATGCGAGAACTGCGGGGGCAAGCGTTACCAGCGGGATACCCTCGAGGTCCGCTACAAGGGCCGAAACATCCACGAAGTCCTTTCGATGTCTATTCAAGAGGCCGTTCCCTTTTTTGATGGCCTGCCCCACCTGCGCAAGCGTCTTTCCACCCTCGAAAGGGTGGGATTGGGCTACCTCCAATTGGGTCAGCCAGCAACGACCCTGTCCGGGGGCGAGGCACAGCGCCTCAAATTGGCCGCGGAATTGGGCCGACGGGAGGGGGGGCAGACCCTTTACATCCTGGATGAACCCACTACTGGCCTTCATATGGAGGATATTCGGGTCTTGGTGGAGCTTTTGCAGGCCCTGGTGGACAAAGGCCACACGGTTTTGGTGATTGAGCACCAGGTGGACCTGCTCCGGGCCGCTGATTATTTGGTGGACTTGGGCCCCGAGGGGGGCGCTGGGGGCGGAAACATCCTTTGGCAGGGCTTTGCCCATCAATGGAAGGCCTTGGCAGGCCCCCAGGGGGGGTCTTTGCCGGGTTATACCCTGCCCTGCCTGCTGGGTTTGTCCTAAGGATACCCCCGGACCCCACCAGGGGCGGGCCAATTTTTTTTGCTTTATTGTTTAATAATCAAAAATTATTGCTAAATTTATCCACCTAACTAAATCGTAAAGGCATGAATACATCCTTGACCACCTCTATGGGCGCTCCAAATCGAATTCTAAAGGGATTTTGGTCCCTCTTGCTGGGGTTTGCTTTCCTTTTAACGGGATTAGCCTCTACCCAGGCTCAACCTACCTTGTTGGTCGATCCGGCCGGCGCAGGTGGTTTTGAATTGGGCACTTCCTTTACCGCCAACGGTTGGACCGTGGCCAATAGCGCCAACAATCCTTGGATTATGGGCACTGCGAATACTACGGCCCCCTTTGCCGGGAATTCAGCCTACATTTCTACCGATGGTTCAACGCCCGGTTACTTGAACACGGCTGCCGCCTCCAATTTCTTTTGGAGAGACATTGTCGTTCCAGCCGGTCAGGAGCGGGTCAATGTCTCTTTTAATTGGCTTTCAGGCGGGGAATCTACAACCTCCTTTTTTGATTGTTGGCAAGTGTTTTTTGTTCCTGCAACAACTACACCAGTTGGAGCAACAGTTAGTCCGGGTTCAGGTCTCACCTTGGTGCCCTCAAGTTTAGCTGGCGGTGTTTTTGTTGGGGGTGGCAACCTTCAGTCCGCCGCAGTTCAGACATTCAGTGGCGCGGCTTACCTGCCGGCTGGTTCCTACCGCCTTGTTTTCCATTGGAAAAACGATGGAGGTGGTGGAACAACCCCTGGTGCATCCATTGATAATATCTCTGTTAGTTCTCAAGCCACCGCCACTTTCACATCAGCTGCGACTGGTAACTGGAGCGACCCCGCCACTTGGGGTGGATCGGTTCCAAGTCCTGCGGATAATATCATCGTTGCTGCAGGCCATACTGTAACCATTGATGCCATTGGTCAAGGAGCACAAAGCGTTACCGTTGCCGGAACATTGACTTTTGGCGCGACTCCTACGGAGTTGCAGGCCAAGGATTTGACCGTTGAAACAGGTGGGTTGGTTAATGTATTTTCGGGCACAACAGCCAAAATCTTGCGAGTTAGTGGAAATTTGGTGAATAATGGCCGAGTAAACACTTTGGCAAGTTCAACCGCACATGGTACCCTCAACCTAAACGGAGCGTCCCTTCAAATAGTTTCTGGATCAGGCGCCTGGGGCGGTACGGCTAGTTCTACTACATCAACAAACGAAGTCGGTGTAATAGGTATTTTATCCATAACCAATTCGGCTACATCCATTCCAAGAGTCAATTACACAATGGGTGGAACGTTGCGCATAAGAAACGCATTTACGGTAAATGGTGCTGTTAATTTGAATGGATCCACATGGATTGCAGGTAATTATGCGGCAATGGGGACCCTTACATTTAGTAATAATGGCGGATTTATGAACGGCACCTACGGTCGCTGGTACACCACAGGCCAAACTGGCACATCGATCACGGCCGGTGCTGACCCAAGTATTGCATCGTCAAGCGCCTTGAGTTTGTATCCTATGTTAAATATGGCGGGTGTTCTAAGATATTGTTGGATTACCAGAACGTCTTCTACCACGACCGGTAATACTGCTGGCGAAATTCGAGTGACCTACACCAACGAGGGAACCGCTTTTACGGGCAATGCATTTACAGATGGCGCGTACAATGTTAGTAATTATTGGCCCGGGACTTGGAGTGTTTCAACAGCAAGCGGGTATGTATATGCCTCCGGAACGCATACCCTCGTGACCATGGCGCCTGGTTTGTACGTTGCACCTAACGGTAATGCAAGGTTAATGGTCAATGGAGGAACTTTCGTCGGTAACCATCAATTAGGCTCAACAACCCCTGGTAGCCAGCGGACGGGATTAACTACAGTTCAATTGACCTCAACCAACGGTTTTGTAATGGGGGTTAATTCTTCTGATATATGCTCCGTAACCGTTGCCAACATTCCTTTTAACGAAGGCTTTGAGACTGGCCAAACCCATAATGCGGGTTTAGGTGGTTGTTTCCTAACCCAAGCAGCTGTGGTTGGAACGAATCCATGGTCGGCAAACAACACGTTTACTGACTATAACAGAACACCCCGCTCGGGTGCTTGGAGTGCTTTTTTGAGGTATAGTAACACGCGGTGGTTGTTTATCCCGCTCAACTTGACAGGTAATACTAGCTATACTTTCAGTATGCATGCAAGGCAGGATGGCACGGATCCTTTGAATGCAAGTGTGGCGGTGGCCTACGGAGCTGCAGGAACTGCAGCGGCGATGACAAATCCTATTGTGGCTTCAACAGGGCTAGTCAATGGTAACTATCAGTTGATAACGGGCACATTTACGCCATCTTCATCTGGGGTTTATTTTATTGGTATAAATGGTACCCTCAACGGTAATCCCTGGTACATCACAATTGATGATATTTCAATTATTGAAACGCCCTCTTGTGTGCCTCCAATAGGTCTCACAGCGAGTAGCATCACCAACAACGGCGCTTCCCTGAGCTGGACGGCTTCGGCTTCATCCAACAACTACGAGGTAGCGATTCAGGCGGCTGGTGCGGGTGTTCCTACCGGTGCCGGTGTCGCCGTTTCGGGCACATCGTATGCCGCCACTGGTTTGAATGCAGCGACCAATTATGAATATTATGTTCGGACGGTTTGTTCTGGAGCCAATAGCCCATGGGCAGGACCATTCGCATTTTCAACCGCTGTTTGTGCTCCGTCCTCGACCTGTAACTATACCATCAACATGACGGATGTCTACGGTGACGGTTGGGATGGTACGGTGATTGGTTTGCGTCAAAGTGGCATGTTGGTGGGCACCTTTGGTGGCGCAGGATTTGCTACCGGCGGATCAGCGACTGCAACCATCGCGCTTTGTCCTGGATTGTCTACGGAAATTGTGCTGGTAACCGCAGGCCTTTATCCAGAGGAAAAGCGTTTCACCATTGTTGACCCATTTGGGGTTCAGGTCTACGCTTTATCAGTTGCTACCACTCCCCTTCCAACAACCTTTGGAACTTTCACATCAAGTTGTACACCACCAGCTTGCCAAGTCCCATCTGGATTGGGAGCTTCTGCTGTTACGACATCGGGGGCCACCATTGCCTGGACGGCTGGTGGCACGGAGACCTCTTGGGAAGTTTCTATTCAGGCCCCCGGTCTCGGTGCTCCTAGTGGAAACGGAACCGTGGTGACAGCCAATCCCTATGTTGCAACTGGGTTGACATCAAACACCTCCTACGACGTGTATTTGCGTTCGGTTTGTTCTCCAACCAACAAATCATCATGGATTGGACCTATCAGTATCCGCACCTTGTGCGGTGTCTTCACAACCCCGCTGTTTGAAAGCTTTGAAGTAACCCAAGGCACAGCTTTCTGCTGGAGTGGGAATTTCGCTGCCGGCTCAACGCCAGGTTGGCAATGGATTCGCCTTCCTTCGGGATCGGCTCCATCCAATCAAACCCCCGCCCTTCCCGATACAATGGCCATGAGAATTCCATTTTATGGTATCAGCTCAGGAAGTTTCAGTTTGAACTCACCTACGTTCACTGCTACGACGGCACCCTCTGTTTTGCGATTCAATTATGCCTATGCGGCTTATTCGGCTGCTGAAATTGACCAGTTGGAAATCTTAGGCTCCAATGATGCAGGTACAACTTATACCAGTCTTACCATGATGGACGGTGGACCTGCGGGACCACTGAATACGGCGGGTACGACCACGGCCTCCTTTGTGCCAACAGCTGCTCAATGGGGTGTCAAGAGCCTTTTGATTCCAACTGGAACCAACAAGGTTTCTTTCAAAGGCATCTCAGCCTACGGTAACAACCTATACATTGATAATGTATCGGTAACCCCATGTTCTGGTACGGCAACCGCGGTTAGCGCTTCTATTTGTCAAGGACAGTCCTACAACTTTGGAACGCAGACCTTGACGGCCTCCGGTGTTTATAACCAAACTCTCGTGGCTTCGACGGGATGTGATTCGGTTGTGAGTCTGACGCTGACCGTGAAACCAAATCTTGCAGGTTCCGTTTCAGCATCTATTTGTCAAGGCCAGACCTACACTTTCGGAAGTCAAAGCCTTTCTGCCTCCGGCACCTATAACAATACAGTTGCTGGTTCCAATGGTTGTGACTCCGTAGTGACCCTTACTTTGACAGTGACTCCATCGTCAACCTCTACCATTACAGAAACGGTTCCAAACGGTGGCTCATTCACCGTTTGTGGCCAAGTTTACAATGCCAGCGGTACGTATACCAAGGTTTGTGCTGCTGCGGCCGCTAACGGTTGTGACTCAGTAGTTACCTTGAATTTGACCGTGGAACCCCCTGTGAGCGTTTCCATCGGAACTCGCAATGCTTGTTATGTAGGGGATACCGTATCGGTTCCGGTCCAGATGGCTTTTGGTCGGGGAATAGGCGCCATTTCTTTGGCTTTGAATTATGATACCACCAAATTGACCTTTGTTGACGCTATCAATATTCACCCATCGCTATCGACCATGCTCGTGAATGCGGCGGTCTTTGGCGGTGCATCCCAAGTACGTGCTGGATGGTATGCCACCAGCAGTGCGATTGATCTCTCGGGTTCGATGTTTACCATGCGTTTTGTCGCAACCGCATCGACCACCCTTGATTTTGATTTGGCAACCCCAGGAAATTGTGAGATCGCGGATTTTGATGCAGTTCCAGTAGCAGGCGCCACCTTTAGTAACGGCTCCGTTGCAGTTGGCCAAATGTTGCAAGCCAATTTTGCCATCAACGGTCAGGCAATGTCGGCTATCAATAATACGGTGTCGCTTTGTCAAGATCAGAATTTCACCTTCACCTTGACTTCGGTAAGCAATGGTTCCGCTCCCTTGAATTTGACATGGGAAGTGGTCGATGCCAACAATGTTCCTGTGAGTGGTATCTCAACATCCGCTTCGAATGCGGGCGTAGGTGCTGTATTGTTTAATCTAAACGGACCATTGACTCCAGGCAACTATACGGTTAGGGCAACTTCGATTTCAGAAGTAAACGGTTGTGCCGTTCCTTCTACGGCTTTGGCTCAGAACTACACCTATTCGGTGGTCGTTAAGCCTCGCGCAACCGCTACCTTGAACGAAACCATTCCTTACAACACGACCTTCTCGGTATGTGGTCAGGTTTACAGCGCCTCGGGCACTTATACCAAGGTATGCGCTGGCGCAGCAGCCAACGGTTGTGATTCGGTCGTCACACTGAATCTCACCATCTTGCCTCCCGCTTGTGCAACTCCATCCGGATTGGCTTCTTCAGCTATTACGGCCAACGGCGCGACCTTTGCTTGGACTGCAGGCGGTACCGAAACAGCTTGGGAAGTTTCCATTCAAACGTCCGTTGGTGTGCCTACCGGAAACGGGACCGCAGTTACGACTAATCCATACACCGCGACTGGTTTGGCCTCTAATACCGTTTACCATGTCTATCTCCGTGCTGTCTGTAATGCGAACGAGAAATCTCCTTGGATTGGCCCTGTTAGTTTCCGCACCCTTTGCAGTGTATTTACCCTGCCTTTCTTTGAGAGTTTCGAAACAGCTCAAGGGACAGTTTCTTGTTGGTCAGGAAATTTCGCGGCGGGTTCCACACCAGGTTGGCAGTACATCCGCCTCTCGGCTGGTTCGGCTCCGTCCAACCAAACACCTGCTCTGGCCGACACTTTTGCCATGCGTATTCCTTTTTACGGTATTGAATCAGGCTCCTTTAGCCTAAACACCCCGACCTTCACCGCAAATCCTGTTGGAGCTATCTTGACCTTTAACTACGCCTACGCCGCGTACTCTTCTGCTGAAATTGATAAGTTGGAAATTTTGGCTTCCACCGATGGTGGCGCCACTTACTCCAGCCTTGAAATCATGAACGGTGGACCAACCGGTCCTCTAAATACAGCAGGAACGACCACCTCTAGTTTTGTGCCTACCTCGGCCCAATGGGGTCTGAAGACGGTCAATCTGCCCGCCAATACCAACCGGATTTCTTTCAAGGGTATTTCAGAGTATGGTAACAACCTGTACCTGGATAACATCCGTGTTGCGAATCCTCCTCCATGTACAGCTCCTACCGCCCCTGCGGTGGTTGCAGGCAGCGTTGGTTCTTCGACGGTTTCCATTTCTTGGACAGCTCCTGCTTCGGCTCCAGCCAACGGGTACCAGTTGTTTGTCAGCACTTCGACAACAGCCCCAACTGGAGCATCCGTTCCAACCCATAGCTCAGCTACATCGCCTGCTGCCTTGACCGGTCTGAACCCCGCAACGGTTTACAGTGCATGGGTTCGTTCTGCTTGTGCTGTTGGAACTTCTTCATGGGTGGGTCCTGTTTCCTTCACCACCAACTGTTTGGAGTCCAATGTGCCTACCACCGAGAATTTTGATAGCTATACCGCTACTGGTGGTACGGCCAATACCGGTACAGCTGTTCCTCCATGCTGGACCCGCGCCAACGGTACGTCTACAAGCTCTGCTTGGAGAGTCTTTGCTTTGACGGGTTCGAATATTGGTACCACATCCGGCGACAATATTTTGGCATCTTTCCCCACGGTAACCACGGCCAAGAGCGATTGGGCCTTCACCACTGGTTACAACTTGGTAGGCGGAACAACCTATACCCTTCGCTTCAAAGTGCGTGCTCCTGGTAACGGCCCTAATCGTGAGCGTTTAGGGGTCTATTTGGCCAATACTCGCAGTTCAACGTCCATGCTTGCCGGTCCTCGTGTCTTCAATGATTCCTTGTTGCAAGCTTCGGGTTGGCAGTCCAGATCGGCTCGCTTTACACCTGCCGCCTCTGGTGTTTACTACTTGGGTATTCGCGCTTACTCTGTTGCGAATGCAGGCTATATCGGTATCGACGATTGGTCTTTGGAAGTAACCACCAGCGAAATCAGCGGTGTCCTTCGTTACCAGGGCGGTGCATCGGTGCTGGATAACAGCACGGTGACCCTAACGGGAGCAGCTTCTGCATCAGCCACAACCGGTGCCAATGGTTCCTTCGCTCTAATGGGCTTGGGTAACGGTGCCGTCACATTGACTGCCAGCACCAACAAGGCTTGGGGTGGTATCACCGCAACCGATGCCTTGGCAACCACTCGTCACTACCAGGGTATTGGATTGGTATCGGGTTTGAATTTGGCAGCTGCTGATGTCAACCTGAGCAATTTGGTGAACGCTACGGACGCCTTGATGATTATCAATCGCTTCAACGGTACGCGCAACAGTTTCCCTGCCGGTGATTGGAAGTTTGAGTCCAAAAACTACAACCTCAACCTCAGCGAGGTTACCGCAGACCTCTTTGGCATCTGCTTGGGTGATGTCAACAATTCCTATGCGCCCGCTGCAGGTCGTCAGTTTATCGGACTGAACCTGAGCGAAAACGGTGTCCAATCTGCCAAAGACGGCGAATGGGTGGATGTCCGTGTGGATCGTAGCCTTGAATTGGGAGCTCTCTCCTTGGTCTTGGATATTCCCGCAGGAGTTCAGATCGAGCAAGTGGTTTCCAATCTATCCGGTGGTCGCTTTGATTACAATATCCACAACGGCCAACTGCGTTTGACCTGGTTTGATGTCAACGGTGTCAACCTGGAAAGCGGACAGTCCTTGTTCCGGATGCGGATTGCAACAGATGCATCGGTGCCTGCCAAAGCTTGGTTGGTTGGTGAAGGAAGCGAAATGGCCAATCCTTTGGCCCAGATCTACGATATGGTCGGTCTGCGTATTCCCTCCGTGCGTGTTTTGAACGAAGATCTCGTTGCCGGGGTTTATCCAAACCCAACCAACGGTTTGAGCAAGCTCAGCCTGAGCCTGCCTGTTGCAGGTGAAGTGCGTGTCCGTGCGGTCGATGTTCTTGGCAAAACGGTTGCTAGCATGAATATGCGTGCAACGACCTTGAATACCGAACTGAATTTGGACTTGAGTCACTTGGCCAACGGTCGTTACGAACTGCAGGTCGAATTGGAGGCCAACGGTCGTACCTACCGCACCCGCGTTCCGGTTCAAAAAGCGCACTAAGCTTCATAGCGTACTTAATCAAGTTGCAAAGCCACCCCCCGGGGTGGCTTTGTGCTTGGTAGGCTTTAGATTTGGGTATGCGAAAAATTTGGTTTTCCCTGATTGCTTTGGGCCTGTTAGGAGCATCTTGCCATCGGCGATGCCCGGCCTATGCCCGGTACGATGCACCCAAATCCGACGTTGTTTCGGATCATGCATCGGTGCGCACCATCCTTTAGATTTTCCTGCCTCATGGCAAACCATCGCAGTCCTAGATATCTATGGTGCCTGCTTTGCGGTATGCTAAGCCTATGGTGCGCATTGCAGACGAAGCCTGTGGTCGCCCAAGGAAACGAATTCTTTGGCAGTTTGGAATGGGAACAGCGTAACGCGGGTTCCTTACCCGAGTTTTACAATGGGTACAACCTGGGTGGTGGATTGCACAGTGCGGGTTGGTGGCTGGGGGGCAAAATCATTCAGAACCGGACCTTTGCCACCGAATCCCAGGTTGAGCTGACCCTTTTTCGTTGGAAACATCCCAATGCATTCAAAACCCAGGCCAATCCGGATGACGGGGCCAGTATCTACACGCCCGGTCTTTTGAACGAGACATTTTCGTTTCAGGCGGGTTGGGGTACATCGTACCTGTGGATGGAGAGAGGTCTCCATCACGGGGTGGAATTAAGGGGAACATGGTCGACGGGCTTAAGCCTGGCTCTGCTCAAGCCGGTTTTTTTGCAAATCATCTATGCCAACGAAGATCCCGAAACGTCCAAGGACCAGCCCTTCATTCAGAAGGCCGAGGCGTTTGATCCGGGCAAGCACAACGCAGGCAATATAGCTGGGGCATCGCCTTTTTACCGGGGTCTGGATGCGATACGGGTAACGCCTGGTTTCTATGCGAAAGGCGGGTTGGTTGCCCAATGGGGGAAACAGCGACGAGCACCGCAGGCTGTGGAAATCGGGCTCATGGGGGGACTTTTTGTCAAGCCTTTGACCATGATGGCTTTTGTGGATCGTTCGCCCTTTTTGGCTTGCGTTTATTTGTCCTACCAAGTGGGTAGGCGCAACTAAAGGTTCGGAATTCATCCGAACACCGCCGTATTTTTGGGACCTGATGGAGGAGACCCTAACGATTGAACAACAACCGCAGCGCAAGCCACCTTGGTTGCGGGTGAAGCTCCCTACGGGACCAGAATTTCGCAAAGTTCGGGGCTTGGTGGACCAGTACCGCCTGCATACCATTTGCGAGAGTGGTAATTGCCCCAATATGGGCGAATGCTGGGGAGCCGGTACCGCCACCTTCATGATTTTGGGGAATGTCTGCACCCGGGCTTGTTCCTTTTGTGCCGTTGCGACCGGTCGCCCCGGTGTTTTGGATTTGGAGGAGCCCTACCGAGTGGCCGATGCGGTTCGTCGCATGGAGGTCAAGCATGCCGTGTTAACCTCGGTGAACCGAGATGAGTTGCCGGATCGTGGGGCGGGGGTTTGGGCTGCGACGGTCCGCGAAATTCGTCGCGTATCGCCTGGGACCACCATGGAAACCTTGATACCGGATGTCAAAGCGCATTGGGAAGCCTTGGAAACCATCATGGAATCCAAGCCCGAAGTGGTTTCTCATAACATGGAAACCATCGCCCGACTTTACCGCACCGTGCGGCCCCAGGCCCGCTATGAACGCAGTTTGGAGCAATTGGCCCGCATCAAAAAAGCGGGGCTGCGGACCAAAACCGGTTTCATGGTCGGCTTGGGCGAAACCCCCGAAGAAGTGCGGGGAATTTTGGCGGATTTGCAACAATGCGGTGTTGACGTGGTGACCATTGGTCAATACCTGCAGCCCACCAAAAACCATTTGCCCGTCCAAGAATACATCCGCCCCGAGCAATTTGAATTGTATGCCTCCTGGGGCCTAGAAATGGGATTGGAATGGGTGGAAGCCGGGCCTCTGGTCCGCTCTTCGTACCATGCGGAGCGTCATCTCCATCCCCGCAATGCCGGGGCAATCCATTCGTGATTTTTGTATATTGTTATGAATTCTCCCAAAGATTTGCCGCCGTTGGGTGATTGGGTCAAGGCCTGGGCCAAGCGGTACGGTCATACGGGCGCGATGCAACAAGAATTGTTACGAAATACTTGGGAACAAACAGTCGGACCTGCGTTGGCTTCCCGTACCCATGCGCTTCGTTGGGACGGGGGAAGCATTGTTTGGGTCCGTATGAGTGATGCAGCCTCTCAACAAGAGGTGCATCTGCGTCAGCGAGAGTGGTTGGATGCTTTGCGTGGCGGTGAGGAACGCGCGCATCTCAAGGAAATACGAACTTATTAAAAAGATATGAGCAGACTTGTTTTGGTCCGTCATGGACAATCCCAATGGAATCTTGAAAATCGTTTTACGGGATGGGTGGATGTTGACTTGACTGAGAAGGGCAAGGAAGAAGCCAGAAACGCAGGCGTTAAGTTGGCCGGTATGAATTTTGACCGGGCCTTTGTAAGTGGACTGCGAAGGGCCGCCGATACCCTCTCGCTGATCCTGCAAGAAACAGGGCAGAATCAATGCCCCATAACGGCAGACCCCGCCCTCAACGAACGTATGTACGGGGAACTGCAAGGCCTGAACAAAGACGAAACGGTCGCTCGATTTGGGGCCGATCAAGTTCATCAATGGCGACGGAGCTACGATATACCGCCACCCGGTGGGGAGAGCCTCAAGGATACAGCAGCACGGGTTCTGCCGTACTACAAGGCGATGATCGAGCCCTTGTTGCGACAAGGTCAAAACCTACTGATTGTTGCTCATGGAAATTCACTGCGGGCCCTCATCATGGAACTCGAAAAATTAACACCCGAACAAATCTTACAGTTTGAGCTGCCAACCGCTACGCCGAGGGTTTATCTTTTGAATCAAGACCTGGGAATAGAATCGGCCCAAACCCTATGAATGCGGGTTCAACCCTAAATTGCAACATGAACTGGAATTACGGATCCGATCGCGAAGCGGTCGACGGACTCAAAAAACTCTACGGAGATTTCCTGCGCGAAACAGGAAAGGTCCTGGTGGGCCAAACCGACGCCATTCATTCGGTATGGATGGCTTTGTTGGCCAACGGCCATTGTTTTTTGGTCGGTGTGCCAGGTCTTGCCAAAACCACCTTGGTTCAAACGATTAGTGCCGTCCTTGATTTGGATTTCAAAAGAATTCAGTTTACACCGGACCTGATGCCGGGCGATATTACCGGTTCGGAAATACTGGACGCGAACCGACAGTTCCGTTTTGTGCCGGGCCCCCTCTTTGCGAACATGGTTCTGGCCGATGAAATCAATCGAACTCCGCCCAAGACCCAATCCGCCTTGCTGGAGGCCATGCAGGAACGGCAGTTAACCGTTGCAGGGCAGACCTATCCCTTGCCCTCGCCTTTTTTTGTATTGGCCACCCAAAACCCCATCGAACAAGAGGGAACCTACCCATTGCCCGAAGCGCAACTGGACCGTTTCATGTTTCAGATTCAGATGGGTTATCCGACCTTGGCCCAAGAGGTGACGGTGGTTCGCCAAACGACGATGCCCCGCAGCGAATCTCCTTCCAAAGTTTTGGATGCCGCAGGGCTCCTTTATTTTCAGGAACTGATTCGCCGAATGCCGGTGACCGACCATGTCGTGGAATACGCGGTCCGCTTGGCGGCTTCGACCCGCCCTGGAACCGAACATGCGGCCCCATGGACCAAAGAATTGGTGCAATGGGGTGCCGGCCCACGGGCCTCGCAGTACCTAGTTCTGGGGGCCAAATGCCATGCCGCCACCCTGGGCAAATACAGTCCTGACATCGAAGATGTGCAGGCGGTAGCGGTCGAGGTGTTAGCTCACCGGATGGTTTTGAATTACAAAGCAGAGGCCCAGGGATTGCGCCCGCAGGATCTCGTCGAACGTTTGCTGGCCGATTCGGGTTTTGGCACGAAATTTGATACCAAAAGGTAAACCAACCCGTTAACCTCTCTAAATCCCAACCTTATGTCTCTGGTCCTCATGCTCGGTATCATGCTAGCCTCTTGGCTGGTCGGTGCTCGTTTCAAAAGTCGCTTTAAGCTGTACGCTGCAACGCCCTTGTCTTCCGGCCTGACCGGTGAGGAAGTTGCCCAGCGCATGCTTGCGGAACACAATATCAAAGATGTCCAAGTCATCTCGACGGGTGGGCAGTTGACCGACCACTACGATCCAACCAAGCGGACGGTGAATCTGAGTCAAGAAGTTTATTACGGGCGCTCGGTGGCGGCCGCGGCGGTTGCTGCCCACGAAGTGGGCCATGCGGTTCAGCATGCCACTGCTTATTCGTGGTTGCAATTCCGTTCGGCGATGGTGCCTGCACTCAGTGTTACCAGCCGAATCATGCCATGGATTCTTTTGGCCGGGGTGCTGACCTTGCAGGCCTTTCCTCAACTTCTGTTGGTGGGAATAGTTCTCTTTGCCGGGACCACTTTGTTCACCTTTGTGACCCTGCCGGTTGAATTTGACGCATCGCGTCGGGCTTTGGTTTGGTTGGATCGCAGCAATATTGCCCAGAGTCAGCAACATACCATGGCCAAGGATGCCTTGAATTGGGCTGCGATGACCTATGTTATTGCTGCGCTTTCGTCCCTGGCAACCCTCCTGTATTACGTTTCGATTTTCATGAATCGTAGGGACTAAGTTCCAGGCACCGGTGCTGACCGATACCCATTGCCATCTCTACGCTGACGCCTTTGGCGATGACCTTCAGGCGGTTCTGCAGAGGGCTGCATCGGTCGGTGTTACGCGAATTTATTTACCCAATGTTGACCAGGCGACCTTGGAACCCATGCGTTCTTTGGTGGAGGGCTATCAAGGCCCCATCCAACTGAGAACCATGCTAGGTTTACACCCCTGCTCGGTCGAAGAAACGTGGAAGGAGGAATGGGAAGTCATTGAGGCCCTTTTGAGAGCAACCCACCCTTCCTCCAAAGGACCGGTGGCGGTCGGTGAAATTGGACTTGATTTGTATTGGAGGCAGGACAATTTGGCTTTGCAAATGGCTGCCATGATGGCACAAATTCAAACAGCCATTCAATTGAATTTGCCTGTTTGCTTTCATTCCCGTAACAGCTTGGATCAGCTGTTGGATTGCACGGCTGGATTGGATTTTGGGGCGGTCTATCATTGCTTTAGCGGAACCAAGGAACAGGCCGATACCATTATTCAAAGAGGCCAATACCTAGGCGTAGGGGGAACCCTCACCTTTGGATCCAATCGTGCTCTGAGGGATGTGATTGCGGTCGTCGACCGGACCCGGGTGATTCTCGAAACAGACGCTCCATACCTGGCGCCGGTACCCCACAGGGGCCAGCGAAACGAACCTGCCCATGTCTCCTTGGTGGCCAAAGAACTCGCGACTCTCTGGGATATGGATATCGAAGAGGTGGCCGAAAGAACGACCCACAATGCCTTGGCTTTGTTTGAGCCAGAACAGACCCAAACCACCAAAAACGCCCATGCCTAATACGGGAAAAGGGGTTTTGGTATTGTACACCGGGGGAACGGTGGGAATGCGCCAAGGTCCGCAGGGCTTGGTTCCTGCATCGGTGGACGAGGTCTTTGGTCAGTTGCCGGCTTCGTTGCTATCGGGACAAAACGCCCCGACCTGGAGGTCGCTTGAGAACCCATTGGACAGTTCGGATTTGCAGCCGGAACATTGGCAACAGATGGCCGGAATTTTGGCGGAATCTTACGAGCATTTTGAAGGTTTTGTGGTTTTGCACGGGACCGATACCATGGCCTATACGGCTTCGGCTTTGTCTTTTATGTTGCAGGGTTTGTCCAAGCCGGTGGTACTCACCGGATCCCAATTGCCTTTGGGTCATCGTCGAACCGACGCGGTCCATCACTTGAATTCGGCTTTGGAATTTGCCATGGCCCAAAAGGACAACGGGGAACCCCGCTTGCAGGAAGTCTGCCTGTACTTTCATAACAAGGTTTACCGGGGTAACCGCTGTCGCAAGAATCAGGCCAGCGGTTTTGACGCCTTTGAATCTCCCAATTATCCGGCCCTCGCAACGGCGGGGACCGCTTTGCGTTTTGATGAACAAGCGATGGATCAGGGCCTTCCAACATCGTCTCTTCGTTCTTTGTCTTATCGACCCGCCTTGGATTCCAGCATAGCGAGCCTGCGCATGTTTCCTGGCCTGAATCCAGCATTGGTTTACGGACTAACCGAGCAAACCGGGGTCCGGGTTTTGCTGCTGGAAGGCTATGGAACCGGCAATATTCCTCCTACACCGGCTTTGGTGGAGGCCCTGCGGGCTTTTGTTATCAAAGGAGGACGAGTGGTTGCCCTAAGCCAATGCGTGGGCGGCTTTGTGGATTTGGAAAGGTACCGTAGCGGTCGTCAACTGCTGGACCTAGGCGCCATACCGGGAAGGGATATCACCTTTGAAGCGGCCCTCACCAAATCCATGCACCTTCTGGCGAATCCAAGCAGCGCCTCAGGGGATCCGGACCATGACTTTGCAGAGCGCTTTGGTCAAAGCCTGGTTGGTGAAATCAGCCTTGGTTCCGAGAACGACCCCAACGACGCATAAGCCCGGGCAGATCCGCTTCGCGGTACACCTCTCACAACTTATTTGGCTGATTTAACCCTATTTTTGCATTCCAATTCGATCGTTCATTTTTGAAGGTAGATCAAAGGAGAGGTGTCCGAGTGGTTGAAGGAGCACGCCTGGAAAGTGTGTATACGGGAAACCGTATCGAGGGTTCGAATCCCTCTCTCTCCGCATCCCAAGCCCAAGCCCCCGTTAGGGGGCTATTTATTTCAAGATGAGCCAGGCTTGCCTGAGCGAAATCGTGAAATAAATAGGCCAGGAACGAAGTTCCGGCAGGGGCTTCAGATGCTAGGCCCCCCTCTGGGATGTCCGAGCGCAGCGAGGACAATCCCACGTCCAGTCAGCGCCCCCAAAAACCCCGGATCACCGCCATGGCCCGCCCTATATTTCCCTGAAAGAGTCGCTTGAGGACCACCAAAACATGCAAAAAGTGCATTTTGGGGAGGTATCTTGGGTAATGCTGGGAATAAAAGCGTCTTTTGCTTCGATGAAAATGGAATTCGCTCCGGACGCTCCGGTCGTGGTGCCGCTTGCCACTGCCGGCCAAGGCCCCCTGCAGGTGAATAAATTGAGATTTTTCCTCCAATACCACCTCTAACGGACCGGCCTTGCGCAGGCGTTCGGCGGTATCTACTTCTTCAAAATAAAGAAAATACCCCTCGTCCAACTGCCAATTCAATCGTTCCAGGGCCTCCCTGTTGAGCAGAAGTGCCGCGCCCGATGCGTAAACCACCCCGTCCTTGGGGCATGAATCCCCCTTCAAGACCAATCCGTACCCCCGCCTAGGCAGCCAACACCCTCCGCTGGTTTGGAGCGTACCGTCTTCGTTCAGAAGACAACCGCCCGCCATCACCGCCAAACCCGGTCTTTGAACCTGGTTCATGGACCACCATAAGGCGTTCAGAGCCCCTTCCAACGCAAAGGCATCGTTGTTCAATAGCAAGACCCCCTCTACCGGCGCGAAGCGCAGTTGGGCCAATCCTTGGTTGTTGGCGTGTGCAAAACCATGGTTGGAACATCGAATGGTCTGCATTCTCAAACCCAAATCTTGGAAGGTTGGAGCATCACCGTGGGGACTGTTATCCACCAAGACGACCTCCAGGTCTATTCCGCGTTGGTTTTGAAGGTGTTGAATGCATCGCAAGGTCAAAGCAGGTTGTCCAAAGTGAACTACAATCACCCCCAAATAAGGATTCCTATCAACCATAATCTCTCAACAATGCCTAAAAAAAAGTCGTTTTAGGAGCGCTTTTGGGCCGTAACAAACCATTGATGGGTGAGAAAGTCATCGGCCCATCCCAGGCTGAGGCGGCTGAACAGGGGTCGAAAACGGGGCCCTTGCTGGTAATGCATGGCCGGCACCACTTGGATTTGTTCGTATTGGGATGGATCGGGTAAGCCCTTCGCATTCCGTCGCGCAAAAAATCTCAAATGCGTTTGATCCAAAATACCGTCAGGTGTATACCCAAAATCCCCCCGCACCCCAATTTTCCATAACACAGATATTTCCCGAATATTGGGAATAGAAATGAGCAGACGCCCACCGGGTTTGAGGTAAACAGACCAATTTCGTAACACATCCCATGGTTCCGCCAAATGTTCCAAAACATCGGGACATAACAACACATCAAAGGATTTGCATTTCAATGAAGGAACGCCCTTGGAAAGATCGCAGATATGGAATTCATCCAAAACTTGGTTTTGTTGAACGGTGCCTTCAAGGTTCATGAGTTCAACGCCGGCTACATAGGCCGCTTTTCCGACCGTTTTGGCATGGGCCAATGTATAACCTCCCCCGGCCCCTAATTCAAGGATGCTTTTTCCTTCCACCGATCCCAAGCATCGCAGAACATCCATGCGGGCATGTTCAAAATAATCCGAGGGCTTGTTGAGATACGATTCCATAGGAGTCACTGATTGTTAGAGAAGAAATTTATGAAGGGTTGTAGGCCGGATAGGAACTTTTAATTTTAATCCATAACATAATGGTAATCAAAGCAGAGGAACACATCGCAAGAGTATACGCGGGTACAGATGCCTGCCAGCCGTAGCGGGTCGTTCCCCAATAGACCCCGATCACATACAGGGAATGAAATCCAATATCAATTAGGATGAGCCATCGAGCCTTTTGACGCGCAAGCATGGCGTTGTGCAGACCCCAAACTCCTGCTTTAATGACATCCGTTGCCAAATGCAGTGGCATAACTGCTAGCATGGGATTGAAAGCCTCGCTAAACATAAATGTGATGGCTCGACTTCCCAATAGGAGGACCGCCAGGGCATAGATACCAACCAAAGCGGCAGAACCCAACGCCGCTTGGATTGAAAGTCGCGTATAGGTTTTACGGTCCTTCGCTTGGCTTAGTCTTGGTAAGAAGTGGGACGTGAGTAAGGTTGAAATCACCGGAACCCATAGATTTCCAATGCGTTGAACGCCCTCCCACCAGCCCGTTGCTTCGGCAGCAAATTCATTTAATAAATGCGATCGGATTAGCACCTGGGCTACTTGGGTAATTCCAACAGAGTACAGGGCCATGACCACCAATGGCCACATGGGCGAATCTAGAAATTCGCGACGAGCTAGAAATCTACGGGCATTCAACCACCATTTCCCAATATGAGGCTTAAAATGGAGATAGGAATAAATTGCCAAGGGAATTTGGGCTAGTCCAAGGCCCAGGCAGGCCCCGTTCAAGCCCCATTGATATCCCATGAAACCAAAACACAAGACGGTGCTAGAGGTCTGAGCCATGTTTAGCAAGGCATTGCGGCGATAATGACTTTCTGAAGCCGCTTGGGCCAAAGCCCCTGCCCACAAAGCAGAGCCCATGACCGTCAAAGGGAGAATGACCACCAACCATAAGGGGAAATTGCTACCCAAGACTGGAGCCAACAACCAGGGCAATGTGAGCCACCAAAGGAGGGTAACACCCAAGCTGAGAACCAAGCCAAGGCCAAGGCCATTTCGTAGATACACCATTGGATCCCGGCCTTCGGCTTTTTGTTGGCTCATCCCCTGAATAAGTGCGTTGTAGGTTGCAAATCCGCCCGCATTTTGTTGCAAATACAACAAACTCTGGAACTGACCTATCAGGGCCAAGCCAGCGGGTCCGAACCAAAGAGCCATGAGTTTGCCGACCCCGTAGAGTCCGGTAAGCTTGAATGCCGATTGAAGGATAGACCAACCCAGGGCTTTTTGAACAGGTTTAGAAGGTCGAAGAGACGCCATACTAGGTTTGGTCAAAGGTAACCCAAGCGGTCAGCATCCAAAACCAAAGGCTTGCACCGCGCTCCCCTTAACATGCGCTTTAAATTTTGTTCACGTCAAGTTGATTTGGGCTTTATAAACCCTTAATGCAGCCCTAGGATTTTTGAAAAAAAATGTTTGTAATGAAAAAACCCTTTTTCTTGCTGTTAGGCTTGATCGCCTTTTTGAGTTTACCGGGTCGAGCCGGGGCCCAAGGTCTTGCTCTGGGCCAAGTGTCCGGTTTGGTCGGTGATACCGTGCTCGTACCCGTGACCGTTACAGGCTCGGGGTCCTTGGTGGTGTCCGCCATGACCCTGGGAGTCAATTACGACTCCACGCGCCTTCGTTGTTTGTCTTCGTTGGTCGATGTACAAACCGCCGTAACAACGGCGAATTTACTCACCAATTGTGGTTTCTTTTCGGGGACTGGCAGCGCGCTCAATGCTTCTGCTTCGCAATTCCGCTTGTCGTGGTACGATTTGAACCCCGCCACAATCGCAGGGACCTTGTTCAAAGTACGCTTCGTCATCCTACGATCGGGAACCGCTTCCTTGTCTTGGGATTTGGCGACACCGGGCTTGACCGAATTGGGGGATGCCGATGGACTTCCTTTGCCAGGTCTCACCTTTGCAAACGGTTCAGTGCAGGCGATTTCATTCCCATCTGTTTCGTTGGGCAATATTGCCGGACGTGTGGGTGATACGGTATCTGTTCCGGTCAATGTTATCATGGACCCTTCCTTTACCGTTGGTGCTATTTCGTTGGCTATCAACTACGATAGCACTCGCTTGCGCTGTGCAGGATTGCCAACCTCTATCAACCCAGCGCTAAGCAGTTCACTCATTGGTAACTGCGGATACTTTAACAATCTGGGTGCGAATTTTACGGACAGCGGTTCCCAGTTTCGGGCCGGTTGGTTTGACGCCAACTCCATCAATGTGAATGGATTGCTTTTTAATATGCGTTTTGTTGTTTTGCAAAGCGGTCCTACCTCTTTGTCCTTTGATCTCGCCACCGCCGGTAACTGCGAATTGGCCGATAGCAATGCGGCCCCGTTGAGCAATGTTACCTACACGGGTGGGGTCGTGACCGGTCATTTGGGCACGATTTCCTTTGGGTCCCGATTCAAGACGGTTGCCGAAAACGGGAGCGGCGCTTTTATTCCAGTGACCCTCACCAATGTGTCGAGCCTGCCTGCCAACGGTTCATTCCGTATTTCCTTGCTCAGCACTTGGAGCAACGGATCCACTGCTGATCTCAGCGGATGGCAAACCCAACGTATTCAAGTCACCAACAGCCCAACGGCGATCCAAATCCCGTTGACCATCAGCAATGACGCCTTGGTAGAGGATGACGAGTATTTGGTTTTCAAAATCGATAGCCTGGAGGGATTGACCCTTAGCGGGGCCGACTTTTTTACCTATTATATCACCGATGACGACCGTCAGGCCCCTGTTTCCAGTGGCGCCGTTCAAATGACCCAGCTAGCCAGCTTTGATCCCACACCTGGCCTTGCGGCCACGACCGAAGTGGTTGTTTACGATCCATTGAGCAAAAGAGCATTCTTGAGTTCAGCCATTCAACGTCGCTTTGATATGGTTTCGTTGGCGAACCCTGCTGCCCCGGTCACCTTGGCTTCGGTGAGCATGCAGCCTTACGGCGGAATTACGGGCTTGGCCGTCAAGCCCGGTTTGTTGGCCGTTGCCAGTCCGGATTCGATCGAACAGAACCCAGGACGCGTGATTTTCTTTGATACGTTGGGCAATTACAAAGGCCAAGTAACGGTCGGTGCCTTGCCCGATATGATCACCTTTACTCCTGACGGAAAGTTTTTGCTTACTGCCAATGAAGGCCAGCCCAATTCTGACTTTTCGAACGACCCCGAAGGCTCGGTGAGCATCATCAATGTACAGGACACCAACTATGTCCAATCCGATGTAACAACCCTGAATTTTACGGGTTTCAATGCCATTAGCGCATCTTTGATGGCGTCGGGTGTTCGCAAAGGTTCAACCATCGGAACCTTGTCTCAAAACCTTGAGCCAGAATATATTACCGTATCTTCGGACAATACCAAAGCCTGGGTAACACTTCAGGAAAACAATTCCATCGCTCAAATTGATTTGGTTAACAAAATTGTTACCAACATTACCCCTATGGGTATGAAAAATCATCAGACAGCTCAGAACGGTTTCGATGCTTCGGATAACAACGGGGTGGTTTTGATGACCAACTGGCCTGTGAGGTCGTTCTACATGCCGGATGCTTTAGGTAATTTTAGCATTGGTAGCACGACCTATTTGGTGACCGCCAACGAAGGGGATGAGCGGGAGTACGCTGTGTTGAACGAGCGCACCACCGTTGGAGCGGTCAATCTGGATGCCACGCGCTTCCCCAACGGAGCGATGCTCAAAGAAAGTCATGCTTTGGGACGCCTACGAATCACCAACCAAAGCGGTGACTTGGACGCGGACGGCGATTACGACGAATTGCACATGGTGGGCCCACGTTCCTTTGCGATTTACAATGCCGCCACCGGTGCCCAGGT
>CAIOCC010000196.1 GCA_903856555.1 uncultured Bacteroidota bacterium | reverse complement strand
ACCCAGTGGATGATGAAGGTCCAACCAGGTCGCTGGGATGCCCAGCGGATTTCCAGCGAGAAAACATCCCGCACCAAAAAACCAGCGGTCAACAAACCCACCGAAACCCTCACCGATACCATCGTGCATCGTTACGGGGACCGGACCCTGCGTCAATCCGAACTCGCCCTTTGGCTGGAGCAGGAACAAAAGAACCTCAACGGTGCCGACCCCTCCATCTTCGTTCGCCAGGTTTACAATACCAAAACCGAACAAGCTTTGTTGGCCTACGAAGACAGCCGTTTGGAAGCCAAATACCCCGCCTTCCGTGCCCTCATGAAAGAATACCGCGAAGGCATTCTGCTTTTTGATTTAATGGACCAAAAAGTCTGGTCCAAAGCCATGAACGACTCCACCGGACTGGAAGACTTCTTCAAAAGCCGGGCCGACCAATACCAATGGAAAGACCGGATCGATGCCACGATTTATACCTGTCTGGACGAGGCGACCGCCAAAACCGTTCGCAAAAAAGCCAAATCCGGAAAAATCAGCCCCGAAGAAATTTCCAAAAGCCTGAACAGCCAAAACCCGCTGAATGTCAAGTTTGTGAGCGGCAAATTTGAAATCGGTTCCCAAGCCGTCTTGGATTCCTTGCCACGCAAAAAAGGCCTGCAAGGACCCTTTGAACGGAACAAACAATGGATGGTGGTCCAAACCCGCGATCTCCTACCTGCCGGCCCCAAAAAACTCGCCGAAGCCCGCGGACCCCTAACCTCTGATTACCAAAACGAATTGGAATCCCGCTGGTTGAACGAACTCCGTTCCACCTACAACGTCACCATTGACCGCAACATTTTTGAGACCCTCCTTCCCGCCCAACCCTAAGGGCCGTTTATTCGGACTCTGCCTGGCCGGTTTGCTTTTGCTGACCAGCCATCAAGGAGACGCTAGACCGCTTCCCCCAAAAACGAAGGAGACCCCGTCCCTTTCATCCCCCAACGCCTCGGCCCCATCCACCGACGCCAAGGTTTCTGACAGCCTTGGAACGCCGCCTGCGGTCTTGGTTTCCGAAGGGATTTTGGCCCAAGTAGGCGACAAAATTATCCTGCGTTCGGAGCTTGAATCCGAGGTCCGTAACACCCTCAACCAAGAAAGCGCCGCCCCAAATCAAGACGAATCCTTGGTTCGATGTATGGTGTTTGAACAAATGATTTTGGGCAAAATGCTTCAATTGCAGGCTGAGTTGGACTCGCTAGAAATTTCTTCCGAAGAAATTGAAAATCAATTGGATCGGAGAATTCGATACTTTGCTGGTATGCTCGGTGGTCAAGAAAAAATCGAAGAATTCTACGGCAAAACCATGCCCGAAATCCGGGAGGAATTCAAGCCTCAAATTAAAGACATGCTTCTCTCCCAAAAAATGAGAGACAAAATCACCTCCGACGAACAAATCACTCCGGCCGAGGTCAAAGCATATTTTGAAAAAATCCCTACCGACAGCCTTCCCTTGGTGCCTGCCGAAGTGGAATTGGGTCAATTGGTCATCAAGCCCAAACCAGGCTCCGAAAACAGAAGCCTGGCCATCGAAAAAATCCAAGCATTGCGGGAGCGCATCCTCAAGGGAGAATCCTTTGCCACCTTGGCCATTCTCTATTCCCAGGATCCTGGCAGCGCGCGAGAAGGGGGGCAATTGGGCTTTTTTGGTCGAGGTGATATGGTCCCGGAATTTGAAGCCGTGGCTTTTCGCCTCAAACCCGGTGAAATATCGCCGGTGGTCAAATCTTCCTTTGGCTACCACATCATTCAGCTGATCGCCCGACGGGGCGAACGCATCAATTGCCGACATCTCCTCATCAAACCCTCCATCGGTAGCATGGAACAAACCCAAGCCCGCCAGCTTTTGGATTCCCTCCGAACCCTTTTGGTGGACGGCCGAATCAATTTCACCGAGGCGGTACGCAAATATTCGGACGACCCCGAAACCAAAGCCTTTGGAGGTATGTTGCCCCCTCCCCAAGGGGCCGGAATGCGTTGGCCGATTGACCAACTCACCCCGGATTTGTACTTTGCCATCGAAAAGATGGTCGAAGGCTCCTATTCAGATGTTCAACCCTACACCGCAGCAGGCGGTGAAACCGGCTTTCGGGTCGTCCTTCTAAGCAAAAGAACCTCGCCTCACCGAACCAGCCTGGAATCGGATTACGAAAAAATTCAAGAAACCGCCCTCCAAATCAAGCGTTTGGATCGACTCAATCGTTGGATTGAGCAAAAATCCAAAGAAATCTATGTCCGATTAACCGACTTGGCTCCGGCATGTCCCACGGTGCAACGTTGGAATTTCGACGCTGAATAACCGCAGCCAGCGATTCCCGCCGACGACGCTGTTCGGCGAAAACTCTTAGATTTCGAAGCGAATGCCCTGGGCCAAGGGCAAACGATCGGTGTAATTGATGGTATTGGTCTGACGACGCATGTAGGCTTTCCAGCTATCCGAACCGGATTCACGACCTCCGCCCGTCTCCTTTTCGCCACCGAAGGCGCCGCCAATTTCGGCACCCGATGTACCGATATTGATGTTGGCAATTCCACAATCAGATCCTGCTGCGGAGAGGAATTGCTCCGCTTCTAACAAATTACGCGTGAACATGGCCGAGGACAAGCCCTGGGGTACCGAGTT
>CAIOCC010000195.1 GCA_903856555.1 uncultured Bacteroidota bacterium | reverse complement strand
TTGTTAAATTGACAAATAAGGTCAAAGCGGCTATGGGTACTGCAGGAGGTGGTATTCGAGCTGCAAGCGATTTTTTTGGTGGCATCAAAGACTGTTGTCTGGCTCCTCCCTCGTTTTGGTAATTTCCTTTCCAATTGATTTTTCTGCCCTAACCCTAATCGTTTAAGGCCTTGCGGAGCCGCTTGAGGCGACTTTGATAATGTTGAAGGTAATTTCTTTGGGTGCTTTGGCTGAGAAAGGATGCTGATACCAATTGCTGTACCTGCTCGTTGCCCGATACCATACGCGCCATCACTTGATCAAAAATTTTGGGGCTGATTCCAGCCAAATCAGCCAATTTTGCAAATTGTGTTGCGATTTGACCGCGCCGCATGCTCGATGGCAAAAGACCTTGGTCCAATGCAAAGTCCGTATCCTTCACATGAATTCGGCTGTTCAAGAGGTCATAGGCCGGACTCAGTCGATAGTCACCCAGTTCCGTCTCGAGTATCGAAAAATTTTTGAAATGAGCATCTCCGTTCGAAAAAAGAAAATTGAAGATTAGTATTTTTAAAAGTTTGGGGGCATCCACTCGGTAGGTATTCAAGTATTTCTGCATGATTTCAAACATTTCTGCATAATGCCCGATATACTTGTACGATTCGCCATGGGTTTGGGGGGTCCTCAAAGCCAGAGAGGCAAAATCCTCCTGGCCCAACTTGGCGCCCGAAGCATCGTAGTCAAAGCGTTTGGTGAGATAGGCCGGTGTTCCATCGCCAAAAAAAACCAAGGTATTTTCTGCAACCTCCATCCCAAAAACCTGTCGAGCTATTTGCATGGTAAGATGCTCATTGGCCGGCATTTGGCTGGCATTTTGGACCCCATAGGGAACGGGTTTAAGGATATAAATCCCTTTTTCGTCGGGACGGGTTAGTCGCAACATATTTTTGTCAAGCAGAACGGAGTATTTTTCCTGCACCCCTGACAACGAAATAACACGGCGATTCTGGTCAAATAGAGGTTGAACGGCGCTACCCACTGCATTGGATTGATAAGGCAATAGGTGGGATACCCTTTTGCCGCCAAATAGCCGCTTCAAGGCCGTTCTGCTAAAAGTGTTGTGGCCCTCCAGAAGGGTGCTCGGGCAATTTCGGATGGTTAGCATCGGGGTCGATTTAGGCGGCCTTTATTTGGACGGCACCAATGCAATCGTTCCCGGCTACCCGCAACAAAATACCAAAAAAATCATCTCCATCAAGGCGATGAAAACGAGCGATGTATTCTTTGTTGGATCCTTCGGGGATTAGGCCAAAAAAAAACGGAAACAGGTAGGGAGAACGAAAAGACTTCTGGGATTTGGGTAAGGTATAACTGATGCTGGGCTTGGTTGAATTCGCTGTCCATTCATCGCGGTATTCAAAAGAAAATGAACCGTCATCCCACTGGATCAAGGTTCCGGCCACTTCGCTTTTGAACAAAACATGGGCTGTTCTCATAGGTTGGAGGGATTTGATTTGACTTGCAGGCAAAGTTCCAAACCCAAGACCTCGGCAATTTGGGTGATGGTCTTTATCGTAGGATTGCCATTTCCGCTTTCGAATTGTTTGAGCGTTCGTAACCCGACTCCCGATAGATCGGCCAAGGTCTGTTGGCTAATTTGAAGCTCATCACGACGCGCCTTGATGAAGTGGTTGAGGGGTGTAAAGTGCATTATACAGCATTATTTATAGCAAAAATAGGTGGTCGGCTTGGTATTTTCAACCCAAAGAGCGATAAAATGCACTTTAGAAAATCAATCGGTATCATTTCCAAAACCAATGGCGGCCCCCATCGTCCCAATGTGGCCGCCCATGGAATAACTTAGGCCAAATGGCGGGGGTTGTGGACTATCTCTTTGTGGGCCGGGGGGCATCGGCCGCTCTGACAGCGCGTGCGTTGGAGGGAGCGGGTTTGTTGGCCGGCAGGCGGGTTTTGTTCGTGGACCCGGACCCCAAAAGCCGCAACGACAAGACGTTTTGTTTCTGGGCGGAGGATACGGAACCGGTGGTGGCGGACCTGGTGGATTTGATTGGGCATTCGTGGGAGAAGGCGCGCGGCGGGCGGGAGCCCCTGGTTTCGATCGCTCCGATGCGGTACCACCAGATCAACAGCCTGGACCTCTACGAGGATTTGAGCCGGCGTATGGCGGCCAACGGCTGGGAACTGAGGGCCGAAGCGGTGGATAGCGTGGGCGCGGATGATCAGGGCGCCTATGCGGTTTGCGGGTCGGAAAAGGTGCGGGCTCGATGGGTCCTGGATTCCCGGCCGCCCCAACGTGATTTGGCGCAGCCTGATTTGGCGCAGAGTTTTTACGGGTGGGTGGTGGAAACGGATTTTCCTTGGCAAAGCGATGCGGGGGTGACCCTCATGGATTTGGAGGTGCCGCAGGACGGGGCTACGCAATTTGTTTACATGCTGCCCTATGCGGAGAACCGGGTTCTGGTGGAACTCACGCGTTTTGGGACCGCGATCCTGGAAGCTGAATTGGCCGAGCAACGCCTGCGCGATTACCTCAAGGCCGCCTTGCCGGACCAAGCCGCGTACCGCATTGTCCACCGGGAGCAGGGCATCATTCCCATGTCAGAGCATCGCAGCGAACGCCGCAGTGCCCTCAGCGAACGCCGCAGTGCCCTCAGCGAACGCCATCCACTGCATGGTGTCGTGCCCATAGGGACCCGCAACAACGCCCTCAAGCCCAGCACCGGTTACGCTTTCAAAACCATGCACCAACAGGCGAGGGATTTGGCCAGCCATTTGGCCGCCCAGGCCGCCGACAACCCAACCCAGGCCGACAACCCAACCCAGGCCGCGAAGCCTTGGAATCCCCCCCGCCAACACCCCCGCTACGCCTTCCTGGACGGACTGCTCCTGTATATTCTGCGCCGGCGTCCCCACCAAGGCAAAGCGATTTTTGAACAACTTTTTGCGGGCACACGCCTCCCTTCGGTCCTGCGCTTTATGGACGAAAAATCCAGTTGGCAAGGCGACCTGCGGATGTTAATGCATTTGCCCTGGAAGCCTTTTTTGGTTGCCCTGTGGGAGCGGCACGTTGGCTGGCCTTTGCGTTTGTTGTTATTGGCTCTTCTTTTGATGGGCCTGCAGGCCCTGCCTTCGGTTTATACGGTGGTGGCCAACCTGGGTCTGGTCCTGGGCATGGTCATGCTGGGCCTACCCCACGGAGCGGT
>CAIOCC010000194.1 GCA_903856555.1 uncultured Bacteroidota bacterium | reverse complement strand
TCTTGGCAGCCGATCGCGATGTATTTCCGCGAATGCTCAAACCACATTCACTCAGGGTATCCGTCAAACCATTGCGGGTATAGACCACCGTGCAACGGTATTCCCGGTCCTCGTTGGGATTGTTCAGCATGCGGGCTAGGCTATCCGGCGGAAGCAGGGCCTCGAACCGGGCGATCACCTGATCGTCGTAGAGGCTTAAACCCCGGACCCCTAGCGGATAAACAACCCCCTGGGCCACCACCATTTCCAAAAAGACCCCCCGGACCCCTATAACGACGAGGGATGCTCGACGGACCAACCCTTTCCAAGTGGAATGGTCCAAAAGACCAAAAAAGGAGGGGGCGACGCTGGATTTCATGCTTCAATATTAAGCGAAAAATTAGGCCAATCTCATATTTTGGCCCTTTTGGGGTCGCAATCCCCGTTCCTGTCGCTTACTTTTGGAAATCGTTAAAGTTCAAAACCTACTCTACCAACCCCTCAAACTCCTTCCCATGCTCCAAAAAATGACCTTTTCAGCCTTTTTGGTATGTTTGACCCTTTGTTTTGCCCAGCCTCTTTTGGCCCAAAAGCCGCTTTCTTCGGCCTCTAGCGGAAGTTTTGCCAGCTACGGTGCCCACAAATCCACCATTGAGGTCGGTCTTAACATCACTGAAGGAAGCACGATTGTTTTGCCCAAAGTGCGCTACCGCTACTTTTTGAACGATCGCATGGCATTGCGCGGTACGATCGAAGCCGCTACCAACACCGACGTGGAGCGCGTTTATCAGAACCCCAATTTCACCGGCAACGAAGGAACCCGCACGGTCAGCGACCGTCAGTGGGGTCTGCAAACCGGTTTTGAATACCACCCATCGGGTACCAAAAGACTCTCTCCTTACTTTGGAGCAGTGGTTGGTTTGAACGCCGGTCGCAACAAAGAAGACTGGAAGGACTATAACACCGACAGTTTGGGTGGCTACTACGAATTCCAAACCAAAGCCAACATCACCGCTCCTTTCCTTTCGTTCAACTTTGGAGCCGTGGCCGGTGTTGATTTTTACCTGGTCGAAAACCTGTATTTGGGTTTGGAAATGAATTGGGGAATGACCGTTCGCAACAACCGCCCCACCGAGTTCTCTTTCTCCAGCCTTAGCAGCAGCAACTCCGGAATTTTGGAGCCTAGCACCCGCAACGTGAGCTCCAATTTTGGTGCTCTGCCTTCCATTCGTGTAGGCTGGCGCTTCTAAGAAGCCGCCTCCAATTCTTCTTTAGCGAACCCGGGCCAGGGATAAACCATCCCTCACCGGAAGGACGACCGTCTCCAACCGAGGATGGGTTACCGCCCTGCGATTGTATTCCCGCAAGGCTTCGGTCTCCGCATCTTTGTGTAGCCCAGCCTCTGCCACCTTTCCGCTCCATAACACATTGTCAGACAGTATATAAGCCCCTGGCTTGAGGATCTCGACCAACGCCTCCAGATAGGCCGGGTAATTTTCCTTATCGGCATCCACAAAGACCAGGTCCCAGTCTTCTTGGACTTGTTGAATCAGCCCC
The DNA here is from genome assembly GCA_903856555.1 of uncultured Bacteroidota bacterium. Taxonomy (GTDB): domain Bacteria; phylum Bacteroidota; class Bacteroidia; order UBA7662; family UBA7662; genus SYHX01. Next base: position 98 of record CAIOCC010000194.1, on the reverse strand, counting down.
AAGCCGGTGCCGGTATGCAAATGAATGCGCTCACGATACGCCGACCTTTCCACAAATTCCTTGGCCATGTCCATGACTTCGGGGTTGTTATCAACGCT
>CAIOCC010000193.1 GCA_903856555.1 uncultured Bacteroidota bacterium | reverse complement strand
GCCTGCAATGTGGGGGGTGCGCATTGGTTACAGGCGGCTCGGTGGATGTACTATCATCTTCTGGACGGCGATTGGGCCAGCAATGCCCTGAGTTGGCAATGGGTGGCCGGTGCCTTCAGTACCCGCAAATACTTCGCCAACCAAGAAAATCCTTTCGTTTATACTCCTGCTGGTTTTCCTTGCACTCTCGGTCCAAAGCCTGGTCCAGTGGATCGCTTCTTCATCGGTTTCCAGCATGGATATGTTGAGCAACGCGCCTTTGATCAATTCCAATACGATCTTTTTTGATCACTTTTTCACGGTTTTGATTCTGAGCGATGTGTTTATTTTGCTTTTTTCATTGTTATACACCGAGGAATTTTCGACGATTATACGGAACAGTAGTTTTGTGATATCGACGATTATGTTGAAACTATCTTTTTCGGCCGAAGAAGGTATGGTTCAATTGTTCATCTTGGCCGGAGTCGCTTTTGGGGTGGTGATGCTCTACCTGGCCAATACATTCGACCGCCTCAAATCGGCTTCTCACCCAGCATCCTCTTGAATTCAATCCCGCAGGCAACGAACCGATAAGCCCAGGCGCTTGAGGCCGTTATCCCTAAAAAGAGTGGATGCATTGAAGGAGGCACGGCGGAAATAGGCATTGGATGGGGTCAGGCTAAGACCGGTAGAGGACCACCAATAGGTATGGCTCCCGAGTCCTTCAAAGACCCCGGTTTCGCGACGGAATCCGGCCGGGAGACCGTTGAATCCTGAACTGTTGCTGCCGTTACCGGCGGAAGCCCATCCGGTCGTGGATTTGACGGCATGACCTGCCACCCCGGTTCCTCCCAGGGCGGTGGTCAATGTCGTCCATTCGGTATCCGATGGAAGGTGCCAACCGGTGGGGCAGATACCCCGGGTATCCGTTGCCGCAAACCAATTGTACATTCGGCCAAAGAGGCTATCATTCGCTGGATCGTTGTTATAAAGGGCGTGTGCTGGGGTGGTGGTGGTGGTGGACCAGCCGCTTGTTGTTAAGGGAAAAGGTATAAAATCGCCGTTGGCAAAGCGGTTGGTGCGCAGGTTGCTTCCCATCCAACATTGATTTTGCAGGGCCAAGGTGGGGTAAACGTTTCCGGCCCCATCGGTGACTGAGCTGGCGGGACAGGGCGATGGCGGTGGTGGTATGTACGAGCTGTTGACATCGCCGGTGCTCAGAACTCGGTGCCCCAGAGGACCCGCTGCGGTATCAGCAAGGACCCCAAGGGTGTCCTGGGTCCAGGCCCCGGCCGGGAAGGAGGTTAACAATTGTGCAGACCAACGGGCGATGTTCAAGGCATCGGTGGAGGTCACCGTTCCGCTTCGGTTGACATCCGCTGCCATGGCTTGGAGCCCGGTTAAGGGGGCCGAACCCGAAAAGGACTGAACGACCCTGAGGGCGTCGGTGGCATTGATCCCGCCAGGGGTGAGGGTTGGGAAGGCCCGAATTCGGTAACGCCTTCCTTGAATGGCGTTGAACGAAAAACTTCCATTCATGCGGCTGGTATCTCGATCGACGACTGTTCCGGTGCTGTCCACCAGTTCCAAAGGGCTGTAGGCCAGGGCAGAGCCGGCGGTGTTGGCGTATTGGAGGTTCCCGTTGAGGGTCATTGGCAGAGAAGCGTTGCAATTCAATTGGTTGATGGCGTTCCAAACGATGTTGTTGAACATATAGTCCAATGGAACCGATGGGGGCGTTTCTCCCATTCGAATCCAAACCATGTTAGTGGAAGGAATAACATTGATAAATTGCCCATCCGCCCCCAAGGCGGCGATCATGTCCATGGGGGCCGATGGAAACATGGGGCCAGAAAACACGGAACGTAGGCGCGGTACCATATGGCTGGCGGTACCGTTGAGCCACCACAGGTAGCCGTAGCCCTGGTTGAGGTTCTGGGAGCTTCGGGTCATTTGACCAAAATAAGCGGTGTCATTGAGGACCGGTACGCCGTTCCAGACCCCTCTGTTTAGCATGAGTAAGCCAAAGCGGGCCATGCTTCTCGCTGTGCTAAACAGAACGCGGTTGTATCCCGAAACAATGAATTGACCATCCATTCCGGTGGGGGCTTTGATTTTTTGGTTAAGGTATTGGTTGAGGGTGCGGCCCGTGGCGTTTTCCAAAACCGGATCGAGCAAGGTATAAGGAGCGTTGTGGTAGGCCCAACGGGTGCCAGGAACGGCCAAGTAGGTGAGGCAGGTATCGTCGGTGCAATAGAGGTCGGCCACCCCATCGTTCAGACCGCTGGTCATGGTCAATTGGTGGCGGATGTTAATTCTTTCTTCCTGGGCGGTGGTCAAGCTGCTCCAGCCGGGGCCCAGATAGGTGGAGGTGGTATCGGTGATGCTGAGCAGGTTTTCTTGTTGGGCGATACCTACCAGGGTGGCGGTTACGGTTTTGCCGGCCGAGGCCCAACGCCAAAAGGAGTTGGGGGAATGCCCCGCAAAGTACTTTTCAAGGACGATTTTGCCGTCCTTGAGCAGGACAAAGGCCTTGGTATCGTTGCTATCCAGGAGGGCGTAAAGGCTGTCAATTCGGGTCTGGCACCAACCCAGGGCGGAAGGAGGCATGGTATCCCAGACCGCTGAACTGTTGGGCGGAAAGTACAGACTTTGAGCCTGGCCGATTGAAAGGGGTCCTCCCCATACGAACATGATCAAAACCGCGAAGTTGCGTATTCGTTGTCTCATAGGTTTAAACTAGAGAAGTTTAGACAAGTCTAAGAGGTCAATGTTTATTTGGGATTTAAATATTTAGATTTTTTTTTGGGATTATTAAAAGTAAATCATTCGTTCGTGTTTAATTCGTAAAAAAGATGAAAAGAAGTGCCCAAGGAATTCTTTGGATCTTGTTATGCTGGCCTTGCGGTGTGTTATGGAGTCAAATCCTTCCTTTCAATAGGTTGAGCGGGGATTTGCGTTACGATCATGCGGTCAGCACCCCGTTGGCGGGGGTACCGGTTGTACTCAAAACCATGCTGGGGAATACCGTGGCTTCGGACACGACGGATTCCAGCGGGGCCTACAGCCTAAGTGGTTTTGCAAACGGGACCTATATCCTGGATGCTTTACCGGAGGGGAACTGGGGCGGGGTCAATGCCACGGATGCCCTGCAAATTAACCGGCACTTTACCTCCTTGCTGACCCTTTCTCCTTTGCGTCAAATGGCGGCGGATGTGAACGTCAACCAGGCGATTAACAGCGCGGATGCGCTCCTTGTGAATCGGCGAATCACGGGGTTGACGACGGCGTTTGGTGCGGGCAACTGGGTGAGCGACAGGCCTTCGCTCACCGCGCAGGGGACCCCGATTCAAATGAACCTGCGCATGTTATGTGTGGGTGATGTGAACGGAAGTCATGCCCCGATACCGGTGGCGCCTGTGATAACACTGGATACCATCTTGCCCGGTATTCGCAGCGGGGCGGCCCGTGTTCGCTTTCTCTCTTCGGGGGCCGGGGTCTACGAAAGAGGCTTGTGTTGGGGATTGGTGCCTTCGCCAACCACCGCGCAGTCCACCGCATTAGCCGGTTCCGGGGGCTATGATTTTGCCTTGGTATTCGGGAACTCGACCTGGGATACCGCGGTTCGGTATGTCCGCGCTTATGCCCGGACCTCCTTGGGTGTTACCTATAGCAACGAGAAATCCTTTAAATCCTACAGCATTGGTTCGGCCTATGCCGGTGGAATTATTTTGGACCTTGATAGCAGTGGGGAAAGGGGAATCGTATGCGCTTCCGCAGATGTGGGTCTTTATGCGTGGGGTTGTTCGGGCTCCCTTGTTCCCGGCACTTCCACGTCCTTGGGGAGCGGTTCAGCTAATACCGATTCCATCCTAATTTCTTGTGTTACGAGACCCATTGCGGCCTCGGTTTGTTCCGGGCTGGTCGCCAACGAATACACCGACTGGTACCTGCCCAGCCGTGATGAAATTCAGTTGATATACAATCGATTGCATCTTCAGGGACGAGGCGGCTTTGGAAGCGGTTGGTATTGGACTTCGTCCCAATCGGGTAGTTCGACGGCCTGGGCCTTGAACTTTGGAACCGGGGCGCTCAGCGGTTCTGCTTCCAAAGGCTTGAGCGGGATGGTGAGGCCGGTACGAACTTTTCGGCCTACCCGTTGGGTGGTTGCCAACAATTTGCCTGTTCAGGTTTTGATCCAACGGCCGCCACAGGCGATCAATCCTCCAGTTCCCAATCCGGTCGTGGATGTTTTGGTTGTTTTTCACGGCACTGTCCTTTACGATTCCAATTTAGTGGTCGCCGCGAACCAATCACTCGAAGAGTTCAAGGGCATTTTGAACCGTCAAGATATGTTGCTGGTCAGCGTCGCCTATCCCGGGGAGCAACTTTTGTTTGGGGATAACATAGCCTACGCCGAAGCTGCTTTGTTATGGGTCCGCAACCAGGCGTCCTCCCAATTGGGGGTCACGGTACGCAAAGTGTTTTTGGCCGGGCATTCCCAAGGGGGGTATTTGGTAACCCGCTTGAACACCATGCACGCCACCAACGGGGTGATTGCCAATGCCCCGGGACCTCTAAACTTGGTTTATCGCTGCGGCTTGGAAGAAAGCGGGGTTTTGGCTCTGGGGTCCACCTGCTCCAAGATTCAACAAGTTTACGGTACCACGCAGGTCAACCCCAACGAATACATGCAACGATCTCTTCTGTCCTTCACAACAGGTCACCGATCGGACATTCTTTTTGTGCAGGGCCTCAACGACTCACCCATACAGATGTACTCCTGGCCGGCCTTCAAACAAAGCATGCAGAATTGCAACAACTGTCAAATCAGGCAATATGTGGAGGTCCCTAACATGGGACACCCCTCCATCTTTCTTGATCCAACGGCCATTACCCAATTCAATACCTTCATCAATAGCCGTTAAAGCGGGGCACAAACACTTATTCTTTTATATTGCTTTTTTAGTAAGATTAACTGTCATATTTTCAGTATTGGTTTTTGAAAATCGGACATGTTTGAAGCACTTTGATCTATTTTTTTGTTTAATTAAGATCTATTAAAGTGTAGGTAAGATTGCAAACGTAGCTTATTTAGATTTATAATGCTCGACGTTTGATAAAGTCGAATTTATTAAATTCTTTAATTTAATACACAACTATACTGTAAGTACCCCTAAAATGCAGACAGTTTAAAAGTAG
>CAIOCC010000192.1 GCA_903856555.1 uncultured Bacteroidota bacterium | reverse complement strand
GCCGTCGGTACCCCTAACCGAGTGGAATTGGAACGGGCATCAACCCTTGGCATTCGTCTTTGGAAACGAGGTCGATGGCGTGGACACGAACCTCTTAGCTCTTTGCGATTGGGCCCTTGAGATTCCCCAATGGGGTTCCAAACACAGCCTCAATGTCTCGGTATGTGCAGGGATTCTATTTTGGGAGGCTGCACGGCGGGCATTGCTAAAATGAGTTAATACTTTCTATCTTTATTTTAGATTCATTATTAAATCCCCACCTTATGAAGCGAGTCATCATTCAAAATCGTTTTCTTCAAGTCATTTCTTGGAGCTTTTTGACCCTCCTTTTGGGCCACCTCACCGCCGTTGCTCAACCCTTCCAGGTAAATCTCCTGGTTGATATGACCACGTACATGGATACCAGCTCCAGACCTGCTCCCAAAATAGCCCCCAACGGCATGCGGATTGGCGGAACCTTTGGCAACATGGGTGCAACCAGCCTGGGTGGTAGCGCCATCCCCAATTGGACGCCCGGAGATACCAATTGCGCCATGACCTATTTTGGTAACAATGTTTGGAAGATTTCCCTTCGTTTCCCTACCCCAACCCTGAACGATACGCTTCAATTCAAATTTGTCAACGGAACATGGTCCCCCCAAGGCGATAACGAGGGCCTTGATGCCTTGAATTCTCTCATGGGCTGTCGCGCAGGCGGTTTTGGAAACCGGGCCTTTGTGATAGCACCGGGTACCTATCGCTATTGTTACGATCGTTGCGATAGCCTTTGCTTACGTATTCAAACAGGGCTGGAAGAACCCTTTTGGGCGGAGGCCATTACGTATCCGAATCCAGCAAGAACCAGCGCCCATACCCAAATCTATCTTTCGCATGATCAGACCAACGTGAGTGCTTACATTTTGGATGCCTCCGGACGATGGATTAACACCCTGCACCAGGGCCCCATGGAAGCAGGAAAGCAAATCCTGACCTGGAATGGAACCAACGCCAACGGTGCCCCTGCCCCAGCTGGTTTGTACACCGTTCGACTGGAAATGGAAAATCAGTCCTTGTTTCGAAAAATTCTTTGGCAGCCCTGAGGCTACCGTCGAAACGCCTTCCTAGGTTCCACAGAAGGTTTGATACCCTGCATCCCCATCGATGGGAGGTTGAGTGAACAACGCCTCGCTTGGTAATCGTCGGTAGGGTTCTCGAAAGGCCTGAACAAGGTCATCCCACAAACCTGTGCGGTTGTGCAAGACCCTTTGGTCCAAGGCCTCTTCAACCAAGTGATTCCTTGGTACGATGGCCGGGTTGCTGCATCGCATTCTTTGCAAAGCAACCTCCCCCCCTCCTATGCTATTCCATACTGCGTTCAGCCATCCGGAGAGCCAAGGTTGTGGCAGGTCAATGGTTGAATTCATACCCGATTGCAACTCCATCAACGCAGGTCGACCCGCCTGACCTTGGTTGGAAGCTTCCATTAACGATTCAAGCACCTTTTCCAAGCCCAAATAAACCCCTGTATAATCGGGTTGGGTTGCCGATAGCCAGGATTGCCACTCCTTCACAAGTTCAAGCACTTGCCCATTCCCCTTGCTAGAGTCCGGATCCAAGCCCAACTTTCGAAAGTGCATCCTCGTCTGGGCCTCCTGGCATTGGGCTCGAAAACGATCCAAAAGCCCCCTGGCCACCGGCATCGCATTCGTCGTGTTTCCATCATCCGCCAACAAAGGCAATAGACACGATAACAAAACACTCGCGTTCCATTCCATCACCTCCACTTGGTGACCCCAAGCGTAACGACCCTGTGTATCAATGGAGCTAAAACTTCGGTTTAAATCGTAGGCATTCACAAAGGCACAGGGGCCCAGGTCCATCG
>CAIOCC010000191.1 GCA_903856555.1 uncultured Bacteroidota bacterium | reverse complement strand
GTGAAGAGGCCCAGGCGACTGTTTAACAAAAACACATGGCTTTGCAAAGTTTAACGACTAAGTATAAGGCCTGACACCTGCCCGGTGCTGGAAGGTTAAGAGGGGATGTTAGCGTAAGCGAAGCATTGAATCGAAGCCCCAGTAAACGGCGGCCGTAACTAGAACGGTCCTAAGGTAGCGAAATTCCTTGTCGGGTAAGTTCCGACCTGCACGAATGGTGTAACGATCTGGGCGCTGTCTCAGCCATGAGCTCGGTGAAATTGTAGTCACGGTGAAGATGCCGTGTACCCGCAACGGGACGGAAAGACCCCATGCACCTTTACTGCAGCTTAGCATTGGTACTGGGCAAACGATGTGTAGGATAGGTGGGAGACTGTGAGCCGGGTCCGCTAGGATTCGGGGAGTCGCCGTTGAAATACCACCCTTTGTTTGCTTGGTATCTAACCCGTAAGACGGGGACATTGCTTGGTGGGTAGTTTGACTGGGGTGGTCGCCTCCAAAAGGATAACGGAGGCTTCCAAAGGTTCCCTCAGTACGCTTGGTAACCGTACGAGGAGTGCAATAGCATAAGGGAGCTTGACTGTAAGGCCGACAAGCCGAGCAGGGTGGAAACACGGGTATAGTGATCCGGCGGTTCTGAATGGAAGGGCCGTCGCTCAAAGGATAAAAGGTACGCTGGGGATAACAGGCTGATCTCCCCCAAGAGCTCATATCGACGGGGAGGTTTGGCACCTCGATGTCGGCTCGTCACATCCTGGGGCTGGAGAAGGTCCCAAGGGTTCGGCTGTTCGCCGATTAAAGTGGCACGCGAGCTGGGTTCAGAACGTCGCGAGACAGTTCGGTCCCTATCTGTTGTGGGCGTAGGAAGATTGAGAGGATCTGTCATTAGTACGAGAGGACCGTGATGGACAAGCCTCTGGTGTACCTGTTGTGGTGTCAGCTGCAGCGCAGGGTAGCTACGCTTGGAAGAGATAAGCGCTGAAAGCATCTAAGTGCGAAACTCGCCTCAAGATGAGTCTTCCATGAGAGTCCCTGTAGACGACGGGGTTGATAGGCTGTAGGTGTAAGGTCTGAGAGGATTTTAGCCAAGCAGTACTAATTGCTCGATACTTTTAGAATGGATTGTGTGAGGATTCTATCGTTGTTCTTGTTTTCTTTTTTTCATATGTCAGGGTTATACGCCTGTCACTTCCGTGGCATGCGAACAACTAACCAATGGTGATTATAGCGTAGGTGCACACCTCTTCCCATCCCGAACAGAGTCGTTAAGCCCTACTGCGCTGATGGTACTGCAGTAAAATGTGGGAGAGTAAGTCGTTGCCAGACTGGTTCAAAAGCCCCGGCCCTAAAAGGTCGGGGTTTTTTGTTTTTAGTCCCTAGTCTCGAATGTTATCACTCGGTCTAAAGGTTATCCCGGCTCCCAAGTCGTGCCGAGCGTGTAACTAATTAGTTGTTTGGTAGGTAGGCCACCAAACCGGAAGGGATTTTGGGTTCGAAGGAGGTGGATTTGGGGGGCATGATTTCGCCCCGGTCCGCTGTGCGGAACACTTCTTCGGGGGATGGTGCTCGAGGTACCAAGATGAATTCGGTTTGCGCCTGGTTTAAGATGCTTCGAAAGGCATCCAACGGAATGTTCATGCTTCCAAAATCCAAACGAGGATCGGAACCTGGATCTCCGATTCCGCAGATGGGTCCAAGAACTTCTTCCTGTAGCCATTGTACGTCAGGAATCTGCGGGTCCACCGGGTTCAAGGGTTGTAGGATCCAACACGCCTCGCGATGGACCAATAAAAAATGACCTGCGGGGAGGTATTGATAAAACATTTGTTCCAGGGAACAGGGTTTTAGCCGAAAAAGAGATTTGAGTTGGTCCAAGATATCCCAAAATGGCAGCGGACTTTGATCATTGAGAATACGCCGATAAAAAGGATAAACCCTTAAATCACGGTCCGATACCAAAACCGATAACATCGGTCGAATTCCATCTTGGATTTCTAATTTTTGGCAGGCTCCGGCTCGGTGATGTCCATCGGCGATGTAAAGCGATGGCAATTTTTGGACGCATTTAAGAAGGGTTTCAACCAACGCAGGGCTCTGGATAGGCCAGAGATCGATTCGGGCCCCGTCCTTCATAACATAGTGATGGTTATTGGATTGCGACCAAATACTTGTAAGGGCATGGTTCAGATCGGCGTTGAATCGGTACGATAAATACACCGGGGTCCACTGGCAATGCAGCATGTTTTGCCATCGTTGAATGTCGAGAGCGCGGTCTTGACGTATGTTTTCATGGGGGAGGATGGTTGTGCCGACTTCGGTCGCATCACAGAGCCCAATTAAACCACGCTGGGTATGTCCCCTGAATTGGCATTGATACCCAACCAATAGGGATTGTTCCGACGCTTGACCCCAGATCCCTTCTGCTAACATTTGTTGAAATGCTTGCAAGGCTTCCTGGCTTGTCGCTTCGGCCGCCAACGGATCCGACCCTTTGTGGGGGTTCAGAGGTGACTGTACCCTTTGAATGAGGGTTTCACAGGCATCTCCAAAATTGTTTGGAAAACGAGCCTCGAAAGGAAAAAAGGTGGGCATGCTTTAGCCCACTGGAAAATGTTCCAAAATGCGTTGGGCCATTTCGAGGCCGATTCTCTCTTGGGCTTCCAAGGTAGAAGCGCCGGTATGGGGGGTTGAACTGATGGAAGGATGCCCCAATATTCCAGGATGTACCTCGGGTTCTTTCTCAAATACATCCAATCCAGCATAGCGGATATGGCCTATGTTGAGGGAATCCAAGAGAGCGTTTTCATCAATCAGTCCACCTCGAGAAGCGTTTATGATGCAGGCCCCTGCGGGCATGGCGGCCAACTCAGCGGCACCGATCAGTGCTTGATTCAGGCCTGGGACATGAAGGCTGAGGTAGTGGCATCGAGGGAGCATGTCTTCCAGCGAGCTGATTTCTACGCCGTGTTTGGATTGTATCTCTTGGCCCAAGGCGGGTTCTTTTTGGAAAAGGACATCGTGAACCAGAATTTTCATTCGAAAACCATGGGCAATGCGGGCTACCTCTTGGCCAATGCGACCAAAACCAACCAACCCCAGGGTTTTGCCAAAGAGTTCGGTACCTCCTGCGTACGACGATTTGAGTTGGTTGAATTCCTGTGCCCCCCGAGTTGGCATTTCGCGGTGCGCATGATGCAGGAATCGGCATAGACTCAGCATATGAGCAAAGACTAATTCAGCCACGGCAATCGACGAAGCAGCGGGGGTGTTCAGTACGACGATACCGCGAGAGCGGGCGTTTTCTACATCGATATTATCCATTCCAACACCGGCCCTGGCCACCAATCGAAGATTGGGACACGCGTCCAGAAGTTCGGATCGAACCTTGGTAGCGGAGCGGACGATCAAACCATCGTAAGCGGGAAGGCGTGCGGCCAATTCCTGCTGAGGGATTTTGTTGGTATCCACCGTATGCCCGGCTTCTTCCAAGATTTTTTTGCCGGCTTCGTCGATTCCGTCGTTGGCCAATATTTTCATTTTTCTAGAGGGGGATGGTTCGGGTTATGGGATTTGGTGATGGTTCGGGTTATGGGATTAGGATGCGTATTGGTTTTCGAGTGCTTGCATCACATCGACCAAGACCTGAACACTTTCGATAGGCATGGCGTTGTAAATACTGGCGCGGTACCCACCTACCGAACGATGGCCTTTGAGGCCCGAAATCCCGGCCTCCCGAAGTAAACCTTCGAATACTGCTTCGAGCGATGTTTCGTTGAGAACGAAGGTCGCATTCATGAGGGAGCCAGAGCCATCGGTGACCGTTGGTCTAAAAAGCGAGTTTCGGTTGATTTCGGTGTACAAAAGATCGGCTTTGGCGCGGTTGTGTTTTTCCATGGCGGTTAATCCGCCCTGGGCTTCGATCCATTGCAGGGTAAGCATACTGACATAGACTGCAAAGACCGGGGGGGTGTTGTACATGCTTTGGCCTTTGATATGAACCCCGTAGTCCAGCATGGCATTGAGCCTACGACCGCTTTGTCCAACCAAGTCTTTGCGAATCACGACCAAGGTGGTACCGGCCGGCCCCATATTTTTTTGGGCGCCTGCATAGATCAACCCCATGGAAGCGGCTGGAACTGGTCGGCTAAAGATGTCCGAGGACATATCGCAAACGACCGGTACCGGGCTATCCGGGAAGGACTGCATTTGGGTGCCGTAAATGGTATTATTGGAGGTGATGTGCAGGTAATCGACATCTTTGGGGATGGTGTAGCCCGTCGGTATGTAGGAAAAATTCTTGTCTTCGGAGCTGGCAATAACCTGGACCTCCCCCAGTTTTTGGGCATCCTCAATGGCTTTGGTGGCCCATGTCCCTGTATTAACATAAGCAGCCTTCCCATCTGGCCTCAGGAGGTTCATGGGGACCATGGCGAATTGGAGGGAGGCGCCTCCTTGCAAATAGAGGACCTCAAAGTCATCCCCCAACCCCAGCAGCCTTTTGACGGCCGCTCTTGCTTCGTGCATCACGCCTTCGAAATCTTTGTCTCGATGGGAGACCTCGATGAGAGAAAGGCCTGTCCCGTTAAAATCCAACAGGGCGGCAGAGGCTTGTTCAAGGACCGTGCGGGGAAGAATGGCGGGCCCGGCGCTAAAATTGTGAATTTTCATGGAGGAATTCAAGGGTTTTATGTTGAACCGTGAAGCCCTCAAAGTTACTTGACTATTTTTGACACCGTATGAACCAAGGGCTATTCTTGTCCCTGCAGGAGCGAGGGCTGGTGCAGGATTTTGTTCCGGGGCTGGATGCCCTGTTGGAGCGCGAAAAGGTCGCTGTGTACGCGGGTTTTGACCCGACAGCCGATTCTTTGCATATTGGCAACCTGGTACCTATCATGTTGCTGGTGCACTTTCAAAGGGCTGGACATCGTCCCATCGCGTTGGTGGGAGGGGCCACCGGTCGGGTTGGCGATCCAACGGGGCGCAGCGCCGAGCGGAACGTGCTGAGCCGTGAACAAATGGAGCATCACCTGGCCTGTCAGCAGGCGCAGCTGAAGCGGTTCTTGGATTTTGATCCGCAATCACCAGCCGCCGCACGCCTGGTCAACAACGAAGAGTGGTTCGGGACTTGGAGCTTTTTGGACTTTATCGCCGATGTGGGACGACATATCCCGATTAATTATATGTTGGCCAAGGATTCGGTCAAATTGCGTTTGGAAAATGGCATGTCCTTCATGGAGTTTTGCTACCAATTGATTCAGGGCTATGATTTTGTTCATCTGCATCGGCATTACGGTTGCAAGGTGCAGGTGGGTGGCTCCGATCAGTGGGGAAATATCACAACGGGGACCGAATTAATTCGGCGCATGGATGGGAGCGAGGCCTGGGCCCTGACCGCCCCTCTGACCAAAAAATCAGACGGGTCCAAATTTGGGAAATCCGAAGGGGGCAATATCTGGCTGGATCCTCAAAAAACCAGCCCTTACCGCTTTTATCAATTTTGGCTCAACGTCAGCGACGACGAGGCCCGTCGTTACTTGCCCGTCTATACGTTGTTATCGATGCAGGAAATCGCTGAAGCGGTTTCGGTCCACGACCAAGCTCCCCACCAGCGTCATGCGCAGCGCTTGCTAGCCGATGATGTAACCCGCCGGGTGCACGGTGAGCAAGCCCTTGCCCAGGCCAGGGCGGCTTCGGATTTGTTGTTTGGCAAGGTTTCCAGGGATCAAATGATGAGTCTGGACCATGAGGTTCTCATGCAGGCGCTGGAGGGCGTTCCCGTTCACCAGGTTTCGAAGTCCCTACTTGCAGAGGGTTGCGAATGGGTTCCCTTGCTTAGCGACCATTCCGGGATTTTTGGGTCTCGTTCGGAGGCTCGAAAAATGATCGAGGGCGGGGGCCTTAGCCTCAACCGTGAAAAGTGCAGCGATGTCTTGGCCAGGGCTTCTACCGAGGATTTATTTGCCGGTCGATTGGTTTTGGTCCAGAAGGGCAAGAAAAATTTTCATCTCTTGGTTTTTGAAAATTGAAAGTAAAAGGATGAAATCAAATCGTATTCCAGCCCAGAACGGATGGATTCATAGCCGCCTTGGCTGGGCGATCACGATCTGCTGGCTAACCATGTGGGGCTTTTCTGCAAATGCGAATTCGGGAAAGCCGAACAAGGTGAAGGCGAAGGCTACCGAGGATACCCAAGCGGAGGATACCCCAATGGCCCGTTGTTACGGTAACATTGTGCGAGTGGACCCTCCTTGCTGGTGGGTTGGAATGGAGGATACAACCCTGCAGCTCTTGGTCTATACCGATTCGGAAGGGGCCGGGGCGTGGCGAATTGCACCCCCAACGCAAGGTCTGCAACTGCAGTCGGTACGACCTGCGGGGCCCGGCAAACGCGAATACCTCTGGTTGGATTTGGTGATGCAGCCAGATTTTGAACCACAGACCGTTGAATTTCAGCGACTTCATCCGGGATCGAATCAGTGGAAAACGGTTTTACGTTACCCCTTTGGGCGAAAATCGGACGCCAATGCCATCGCGCCTTCCTTAAAGGGGGCTGGTTGGAGCGCTGCGGATTTGGTTTATTTGGTGATGCCGGATCGTTTTGCGAACGGGGATACCAGCAACGATCGTGTTCCCGGAATGCGGGAGCAGCAGGTGGATCGGGGCGTTGATCAGGCCCGGCACGGGGGGGATTTGAAAGGGTTGCTCCAAAACTTGGATTATATCCAGAGTCTGGGTGTCACGGCCTTGTGGCTGAATCCGGTGCTTGAAAATGATTTGCCCAAGGAGTCGTATCACGGTTATGCTTCGACGGATCTCTACCGGGTGGATCCTCGCTTGGGTACCAATGCTTTGTACAAAGAATTGGTCTCCAAATGCGCCCAGCGGGGCATCAAGGTCATCATGGATATCGTTCACAATCATTGGGGAGGTACACATCCTTTGTTGGCCCAACCGGTGGACAGCGGTTGGGTGCATCGTTGGCCCTCCTTTACCCGGTCCAATTACCGAGCCATCACCCAGATGGATCCGTATGCCCAGGATCAGGATAGAGCCCTGATGCGTCGAGGGTGGTTTGATCACCCCATGCCTGATTTGGACCAAACCAACGCGGATCTGCAACGGTACATGATTCAAAACAACCTGTGGTGGATTGAATACGCGGGTTTGGCGGGGTATCGAATCGATACCTATGCGTATCCGGATACCCGCTTTATGCGTCGTTGGACAGCGGCCATGCAACGGGAATACCCTAGTCTGGGCTTGGTGGGCGAAGTGTGGGTGCACAGCGTGCCTGAATCGGCGTTTTGGACCGAGGACTGTCCGCTCTTTCGCGAGCCCGATTCGGTTAGGTTGGCGGGCCCAGGTTTGGCCTCGGTCACTGATTTTCCGGTCCGCATCGCTTTGGTCGAAGGACTCAACGAAAAAATGGATTGGGATCGTGGACTCCGCAAAATCTACACCACCTTGGCCCAGGATTTTCTTTACAAGGAGGCGGCCCGCAATCTTGTTTTCTTGGATAACCACGATGTTTCCAGGGCTTGGTCGGAATTCAGGGAGGATGCCTCCACGGCCCTCATGGCGTACAAGATGTTGTACACGCTTCGGGGTGTGCCCCAATTGTACTACGGGTCGGAGCTTTTGTTTGGGAATTTTTCCAGCCTGGGTGGAAGCAATGTTCGTCAGGACATGCCGGGTGGATGGATCGGGGATCGCGCGTCGGTTTTTGAAAATCGGGGTCTTGATACGGCAACCGCCGCTTTTTTGGCGGAAATCAAACAATTGGGCCAATGGCGCAAAGGCAGTGAGGCCGTTGCCAAGGGTCAATTTGAACATTATATCCCGGAGGATGAGGTCTATGTCTATGCGCGGACGGTATCCAATAGTTCTGCATCGTCGGGTAACCGTCATTTGCTGGTTTTGGTGAACGGTTCCGCGTCCCCCAAGCGGGTGACCAGCGAACGCTATGCCAAGCATTGGCCATTGGGCGTGGAAGTCCGAGAGCAACCCAGCGGCCTACTTCGTAGGCTGGATTCCGAGATCACCCTGCCCCCCCGAACATGCACTCTTTTGGAGTGGTAAAAAAATATTTCAATCATGAACGCAAAATCCAACTCCACTCCTGCGCTATTTGCACCCGGTGATCGGGCGCCTGTTGGTAACACTCTTCGTTGCAAAGGATGGGTCCAAGAGGCCGCCTTGCGAATGTTGTTAAACAATTTGGATCCCGATGTGGCGGAGCGACCCGATGATTTGATTGTGTACGGAGGACGTGGCAAAGCGGCCCGTAACCGGGAGGCCTTTGATCAAATTCAAAGGGCGCTGATGGATTTGAACGACAACGAAACCTTGCTTATCCAAAGCGGAAAACCGGTGGCTATTCTACCAACCCATGTGGACGCCCCCCGGGTTTTGATTTCGAATTCCATGTTGGTGCCGAATTGGGCCAACTGGGAACATTTTGATGAATTGGAGCGGAAGGGGCTGATGATGTACGGGCAGATGACGGCCGGTTCTTGGATTTATATTGGTTCTCAGGGCATTGTGCAGGGGACCTACGAGACATTCCACGCGGTGGGGCGTCAGCATTTTGGGGGGACGCTTCGCGGCAAACTATGTGTTACGGCAGGATTGGGTGGCATGGGCGGGGCTCAACCTTTGGCAATCACGATGGCCGAAGGGGTCTGCCTGGCGGCGGAAGTGGAGTCTTGGCGAGCGGCCAAACGTGTGGAAACTCGTTATTTGGATAAGGTATACGAAAATTTGGATGAGGGGATTGATGCAGCCTTGGAGGCCTGCCGTTTGGGAGAGGCTCTAAGTATAGGGGTGATTTCTACGGCCGTTGATATGTTGGAGCGGTTGAAGGAACGGGGCATCGTGCCGGATGTTTTAACGGACCAGACGTCGGCTCATGATCCAATGGTGGGCTACCTGCCGCAGGGCATGGGTTCCGATGAGGCGGCAGAGCTTCGACACACGGATCCCCAACAATACCTAAAGCGTGCCTACGATGCCATGCGTCGGCATGTGGAGCTCATGGTTGATTTTCAGCGCCAAGGGTCCATCACCTTTGATTATGGTAACAACCTCCGTGGACGGGCTTTGGAAGCTGGTTTCAAGGAGGCTTTTGATTTTCCGGGCTTTGTACCGGCGTACATCCGTCCGCTTTTTTGCGAGGGCAAAGGACCGTTTCGTTGGGTGGCGCTTTCGGGGGATCCCAAGGATATTGAAGTAACCGACCAATTGTTGTTGGATATGTTTCCGGAGAATGCAGGTCTTTGTCGCTGGTTGACCATGGCCAAAGAGCGGATTGCTTTCCAAGGGTTACCCGCTCGTATATGCTGGCTAGGTCAAGGGGAGCGCCAAAAGGCAGCCCTTGCCTTCAATGAATTGGTTCGGAGCGGTCAGGTTTCGGCCCCGATTGTGATCGGGCGGGACCATTTGGATACCGGTTCGGTGGCATCCCCCAATCGGGAAACCGAAGGGATGTTGGACGGTTCGGATGCCGTGGCCGATTGGCCTATTTTGAATGCTTTGGTCAATACCGCAGGTGGTGCATCTTGGGTGAGCCTT
>CAIOCC010000190.1 GCA_903856555.1 uncultured Bacteroidota bacterium | reverse complement strand
GGATTCACGCCGGATTTGTTGAGTGTCGTCTTGGTCATGGCGACCCAGGCCCAAGGTTCGGTGCTCATCCACCAAAAAATGTTTGAGAGTCGCTTGTTCTTCGTCGACAAGTTGATTGACATGGGCGCTCAGATCATCCTCTGCGATCCACACCGTGCCACGGTCATTGGGTTGGATCACGCCTATCCGCTGCGAGGAATCCGAATGACCTCACCGGATATCCGGGCAGGGGTGGCCTTGTTAATTGCGGCCCTGTCCGCCGAAGGTACCAGCTACATTGACAACGCTTTTCAGATTGACCGTGGCTACGAGCGCATTGATGAACGGCTGACCGCATTGGGCGCGCGCTTGCAGCGGCTGTAGTGGTGCCCAGTCTGCTGGGTTGTTTCCAAACCGAGCAAATTAGGTCTAACTTCGCGGCCGTTTAATGACCTATGACTAGCAATATCACTTTCACAATGATCAAGCCCGATGCGATGGCCGACGGGCATATGGGCAAAATTTTGGCCCACATTCAGGCAGCGGGTTTCCGCTTCAAGGCCCTCAAAATGACCCGTCTAAGCCAGGCTCAAGCCGAGGCTTTTTATGCGGTTCATGCCGCCCGTCCTTTTTACGGGGAGTTGGTCGCCTTCATGTCCTCCGGACCTGTATTGGCTGCTGTCCTCGAAAAAGACCAGGCCGTCGCCGATTTTCGGACCCTGATTGGGGCGACCAACCCCGAACAAGCCGCCGAAGGCACCATCCGTAAACTCTATGCCCGTAGCATTGGCGAAAACGCCGTTCACGGCAGCGATAGCGACGAAAACGCAGCCATCGAAGCAGCGTTTTTCTTTTCGGGTCTGGAGCAGGCCTAAGGTTTGGACAGCCCGTCCGTTGTCGTTGTAGGCGCGGGGTTGGCAGGCACCGTGCTTGGCAGGACCTTGCAAAAGCGCGGTTGGTCGGTTCGGGTTTTTCAGCATACCAGGCCCGGCGCAGCCACACCGGTCGCGGCTGGGTTGTGGAATCCCATCAATTTTTTTCGTTTAATCCCTGGATGGCGGGTGGAAGAAGCCCTGTCCGCCATGTTGGATTTTTTTGAAGCCGAAGAAAGGGACCTGGGCCAAATCTTTTTGAATCACCGACCCTATGTGCAGCCCATCCTCCACCAGGAGCATCGGCTTCAATGGGAGGATGCCGCTGCCAAATACCCTCGCTGGTTGGACGCCGATTGGCAGGGGGCCAAAGATGCCGGACTCGTTCCCTATGAACGCACTTGGGGTGTCCTTGCTTGGGGTTTGGTCCGAGAGGCGGGTTGGTTGGATGTCGAAGGGTATATCGAGGCTTGTCGCCAACGCTGGCAATCCCAAGGTCGATGGGTGGATGCCTTGTGGACCGAGGCGGATCAGGTTGAGCGGAGTAGCGTTGTGGATGCTCGAGGCGTCTTTGCTCACAGCGATGGCGAGTTCTTGGCCCGTTTAAAGCCAACAAAAGGAGAATTGGTTGAATTTACCCTTCCAAACGGCCCCGCTTCGGTCATGATCAAACGGGATCTTTTCTTGCAACCCCTGGGAGGGGATCGTTACCGCGCCGGGGCCACCTTTGAGTGGCACGATTTTTCACCTGGTTCCACCGACCAGGGCAAGGCCAAATTGCATGCGGGTTTGGTCCAATTGTTGGGGGAGGACCTGTCGGGAGCCCATGATTTTGAGTACAAAGCCGGTATACGACCGGCATCGCACGACCGAAGACCCTATGTGGGGGCCCATCCCGGAGGGGTTAACCGCTGGGTTTTTAATGGTTTTGGGGCCAAAGGCGTCTTGCTTGCCCCGCTTTTGGCCTCGGAGTTGGCCGCTGCGATGGAAGGCAAAGGGGTTTTGAATCCAGAAGCGGATACCAAGCGGCTAGGACCCTTCCATTCTTCAGGCCTAGCGGTCTGATTTTCCAAGCAAATCGTTGAGTGCAACGTCCAAGTCAGGGAAATCATAGACAAATCCCTGGTCCTGTGATTTTTGGGAGGACGCCAAGACCCCTTCCAGGATGAGGGCCGATCGAGGCCCCATGATCCATCGCAGGGGCCATCCAGGCAAGGCCATCCAGAGAGGTCGGTGCAGGGCCTTGGCCAAAGAGCGCATAAAGCCCAGGTGCCTGCGGGGTAAGGGCGCCACGGCATTGTAGACGCCCGATGACCATTCCGGGGTAAACAATGCATGCACAATCAAACGCACCATGTCTTTTTCGTGAATCCAGGACATCCATTGTTGCCCTGAACCAATGCAGGCACCCAGACCCAGGCTGGTGACAGGGAGGAGGGGACCCAGGAGTCCCCCACGGGCCGAAAGAACCAAACCAATGCGCAATGTGGTGAGCGGGGCCCAGGTCCCCAACGGCGCGCTGTGTTTTTCCCATTCGCTGGTTAGTTCGGCTAGAAATCCAGACCCCATGGGGCTTTGTTCGGTGGCCACGGCCTCTCCATTCGCGTAATACCCGATGGCCGAGGCGGTGACGATGCGTTGAACAGGGGTGGCTCCCTGTTCTGAAGCCCGTTGGAGGGCGGCCGCCAGGCAATCCACACTTTGGGTTCGACTCAAAAGCAAATCCTTGCGGCGGGCCGGAGTCCATGCCTTGTCCGCAATCCCAGAGCCCGCCAGGTTAACAACGTGGGTGACACCTTGGAGGGCGGCCGGGTCCATGACCGCGGACCGGGGGTCCCAGGAAAAGTAGGTTGGGTTGGAGCCCGAAACGGCCTTGGTGGGGGCCGAGCGACTCAGGATGCGAACCTGGGCGCCCAGGTCCAATAGGTATTGGCTCAGGGCTGTACCGATGAGCCCGGACCCTCCGGCAATCAGAACAACCGTCGGGTGGGGAGGTTCTGTAGATGAAATGGTTGGTAAGGATGCAATAGAGGTGGATGAATTTTGTTGCATATGCAATTATTTACAGCTTAGGATGGTATAATTTTGCTTCGTTCTTTCAGGTTATTTATTTGTAACGCCCAATTTCAAGGTTTCCATGCATCAGTTTTCGTTTTTGACCGCTTCCGATGCCGTAGCTATCGAAGGCTTGTACCAACAATACAACAACGATCCGACCTCGGTGGATTTGGAATGGGCCCGTTTTTTTGAGGGTTTTGAATTTGCCCAAGGTGATGGGGCCCCAAGTCGAGGCTCCTCCCAAGAAGTCGTCAAAGAAATTCAAGCCGCCCTCTTGATGGAAGCCTATCGAAATCGGGCCCACCTCGTTGCCCAAACCAACCCCATCCGCCCCCGCAAAGACCGGAACCCCGGGTTGGATCCGGCCCTTTTTGGCCTAGGCCAGGAAGACCTGACCCGCGTCTTTGCCGCTACCGGAGGCAAAACCCTCGCGCAGTCCTTGGCGGATATGCAGGCTTGTTACGGCGGCAGCCTCGGCTTTGAATTTCAACACATCCGCGAAAAAGAAATTCGGGACTGGTGCCGGGAATATTTCGAGAACCGTTCCCCCGATTACGGTTTTGATTTGGACAAAAAAAAGCGGATTCTTCAAAAACTAAACGAAGCCGTTGTTTTCGAAAATTTTTTGCATAAGAAATTTGTTGGACAAAAGCGCTTTTCTCTCGAAGGTGGGGAGAACACCATTCCCGCATTGGACGCCATCATACGGCGTGGATCCGAGTTGGGTATTGAAGCGTTTGCGGTCGGTATGGCCCACCGAGGTCGTCTCAATGTTCTAGCCAACACCCTGGGCAAAACCTACGAATATATTTTTAATGAATTTGAGGGTATCAAGGATCCGGACCTCAGTTTTGGAGATGGAGATGTCAAATACCATTTGGGCTTTGCCTCCCAGTTGAATCTGGAGGAGGGTCGTTCGGTGCATCTGGATTTGGTGCCCAATCCATCGCACTTGGAGGCTGTAGATCCTGTTCTTCAGGGATTTGTGCGTGCCAAATGCGATATGTTATACGCCAAAGATTATCGTCGGATTTTGCCGATTCTCATTCACGGTGACGCGGCCCTTGCCGGTCAAGGTGTGGCTTCGGAGGTGGCCCAAATGTCCCGTCTCAAGGGTTATCAAACCGGTGGCACCTTGCATTTTGTGATCAACAACCAAATTGGTTTTACCACCGATTTTGACGATGCCCGTTCCTCGGACTATTGTACCTCGGTGGCTTTGGGATTGGGTTGTCCCGTACTTCATGTGAACGGGGATGATGCCGAAGCCGTTGTTTTTGCGGTCGAAATGGCCGTTGCGTTCCGGCAGCAGTTTGGGCGAGACTTCTATGTAGATATGTTGTGTTACAGAAAGCATGGACACAACGAATCCGATGAGCCCAAATTTACCCAGCCCACCCTTTATGGTTTGATTGAGAACCACCCGGACCCTCGCAGAGTCTATTCGACCCGGTTGGAACAAAGCGGTCAGGTGACCGCTGATCTGGCGGTTGAAATGGAGAACAGCTTCAAATCCATGCTACAAGATCGCTTGAACAAGGTCAAACAAAACGCCGTGCCCTATGCCTTGCAGCCATTGGAGAAGCAATGGGCCGTGATGCGCAAGGCGACCTACGAAGATTTTAACCAATCCCCCGCCACCGGGGTGGATCGTTCCAAGCTGGACGCGGTCCTGGAGGCCCTTACGACTGTTCCCAAAGATTTTCAGGTTCTTCGCAAAGTCCAAAAACTCATGGATGAGCGCCGGGAATCCTACCAACAAGGTCAAATTAACTGGGCCTTGGCCGAATTGCTGGCCTACGGTAGTTTGTTAGCCGACGGCCGCAAGGTTCGAATCTCTGGGCAGGATGTGGTGAGGGGTACCTTTTCGCATCGTCATGCCGCCGCCAGGGATGAAAAGGACAATCGCTTGCATGTTTTTTTGAACCACCTACCGATTGAGGCCCAAGGTCCATTTTCGATTTACAATTCCCTTTTATCCGAATACGCCGTTCTGGGTTTTGAATACGGTTATTCGATGGCCTCCCCCAATGCCTTGGTAGTTTGGGAAGCTCAGTTTGGAGATTTTTCGAACGGTGCCCAAACCGTCATTGACCAATTTCTAAGCAGCGGCGAATCCAAGTGGCGGCGCATGAACGGTTTGGTTCTTTTGTTACCCCACGGTTACGAAGGCCAGGGTCCCGAGCATTCCAGTGCCCGCCCTGAACGCTTTTTGCAATTGGCAGCCGAAATGAACATGGTGGTGGCCAATTGCACCAGTCCGGCTAATTTCTTTCATTTGATACGCCGGCAACAAGCCTGGGAATTCCGCAAACCATTGATCGTGATGACGCCCAAAGGATTGTTGCGGCACCCAGCTTGTGTTTCGGGCCTGGAAGAATTGACGACTGGCGGTTTTAGGGAAATTATCGACGACGCCGACGCCGATCCGCGCAAAGTGTTACGGGTTGTTTTTTGCACCGGAAAAATATACTACGATTTGTTAGCGTATCGCCGGGAAAACAAGCGCAA
Organism: uncultured Bacteroidota bacterium; assembly: GCA_903856555.1. Taxonomy (GTDB): domain Bacteria; phylum Bacteroidota; class Bacteroidia; order UBA7662; family UBA7662; genus SYHX01. Next base: position 2,518 of record CAIOCC010000190.1, on the reverse strand, counting down.
GGATGTTGCTTTGGTCCGTTTCGAACAATTGTATCCGATGCCAGAGCCCCAGCTGGATGCCTTGTATTTGCGTTATCCCAAGGCCGAATATTATTGGGTTCAGGAAGAGCCCAAGAACATGGGGGCCTGGACCTACATGTTACGATTCGAACAAAACCGTAACCTCAAGCTGATTGCCAGGAAGTCCAGTGCATCACCGGCGACTGGTTACGCCAAGGTTCACGAAAAAGAACAACAAAACATTGTAGTTCAAGCATTTACACTCTAGTTAACTTCATTATTTTCCCTCTCATTTTAGGCCTTCTCATTCAAAAATATTCTCATGGCGACCCTTGATGTTGTAATACCCGCGGTTGGAGAATCCATCACCGAAGTGGTGATTGGAAAGTGGTTCAAAAAAAACGGCGAAAGCGTCCGAATGGATGATATGTTATGCGAACTGGAAACCGACAAGGCGACCATGGAAGTAAACGCCGAGCAAGCAGGGATTCTTGAAATTTTGGTCCCCGAAGGCTCTACCGTTGCAGTTGGTGCCGTGGTGGCTCGTATCCAGACCGATGCGGCTGAAGGGGGACCTGCATCTGACGCGCCGGCTGCTGCTGCTGCCCCCGCAACGGTTGCTGCTGCGCCGGCCATGTCTTCGGCCCCTTCGGTACCCGCTTCCTCGGTGCCACACGCATCGTCATCTGTTGCGCCGGCGTCCAATCGGCCCGATTCCATCGTGCGGTCCTCCGCTCCCGCTGGACCTCAGCGCAGAGAGCGCATGAGCCAACTCCGCAAAACCATTGCCCGCCGCTTGGTGGCTGTGAAAAACGAAACCGCCATGTTGACCACCTTCAACGAGGTGAACATGGGGCCGCTCATGGAAATGCGGTCCCGTTACAAGGACTCCTTCAAAGAGCGCTACGGTGTTGGCTTGGGCTTTATGTCCTTGTTCGCCAAAGCGGTATGCCTGGCTTTGCGGGAGTTTCCGGTGATTAATGCCGGTCTTGATGGCGAGGATTTGGTTTACCACGATTATGTCGACCTCAGCATCGCCGTATCGGCCCCTCGAGGTCTGATGGTCCCTGTTGTACGTGGGGCCGATCACCTGGCCCTGCACGAAATTGAGAGGGAAATCGCTCGTTTGGCCGGCAAAGCCCGGGAAGGGACCTTGTCGGTTGACGAAATGGCAGGGGGTACTTTTACGATCACCAACGGGGGTGTTTTTGGGTCGATGCTATCGACACCTATCATCAACGCTCCACAGAGCGCTATTCTTGGGATGCACAATATCGTAGAGCGCCCTATCGCCCTTCAGGGTCAGGTGGTTATCCGACCTATCATGTACATCGCGCTCAGTTACGACCACCGTCTGATCGACGGCAAGGATTCGGTGAGTTTCTTGGTGCGCGTCAAAGAATTTTTGGAGGACCCTTACCGCATGCTCATTGAGATTTAGGCAAGCCGAAATCATAGATAGTCAGGTCTTTATCTGACCGGGGGCCGCAATACAAAGTTTTTTAGGGGTTTGTTTTCAAAAAATTTAGTACTTTTAACCAAAACACCCCTTTATGCAAAGCCACCGAAGATTCGCCTTGTATTTGCCTGCCTTTTTGCTTTTTGGTTTAGGCCTGTCTGCTTCGCTTTATGCTCAGTCAGGGACCTCCACGGCGGGCAAGGATTATAGCAATGCAGGGGTTCAATGGTCCTTTACTTTGGGTCAGCCTTTCCATCTAGGACTAGGTTCGGGAACCCAAGCCCGTTTGAATCAGGGTATTCAACAAACCTACCAGGATAACAAAGTTTTGGGGGTCCTTCGTTACGACAATACGGCGCAATCAGTTTTGACCAATTGCCAGGTGCGTTTGGTCAATAACCAAGCGGTGGTGGTTTCAACCGCCTCCACCAACGCAAGCGGTGCATATGAAATCAGTCAGTTTCCGGACGGCAACTACACATTGGGCGCTACCTCTACCAAACCTTGGGGCGGTGTAAATGCAACGGATGCCTTACGGGTTCGTCAATTCTTTACGGGTACGGCGCCGTTGGCGGGGATTCGCCTCAAGGCAGGGGATGTGAACAACACCAATTCGGTCAATTCCAACGACGCTCTTCTGATAACCCGCCGCTTCTCCAACCTGGTGACCTCCTTCAACGTAGGTGACTGGGCTTTTGAAGCACCATCCTTCACCGCCAACGGACAAACCCAGTCTTTGGACTTCAAAGGCTTGGTCTACGGGGATGTAAACGCCAGTTACGTGCCCTCCAATTTGCGCCAGCCGATTCGCTTGATGATGGATTACAATTCCTTGGTGACCGAGCAATCCAACGGGACTTGGATACCGGTGACCACTGGCTTTGAAGGTATTGTTTCGGCTCTGTCGTTGGTGGCCGGCGTTCCAACGGGCATCGAAATCCTGGACGTTCGGTCTTCCTTGCCTCCGGGGGATTTGTCTTGGTCTTGGAATGGTGATGAATTTCGTTTGGGTTGGAGTGATGTGGAAGGGGTCGTACCGGTGACTGGACAACCTCTCTT
>CAIOCC010000189.1 GCA_903856555.1 uncultured Bacteroidota bacterium | reverse complement strand
GCGGCCTCCAGGATATTGTGGATGCCTGCCCCAAAACCGCCCCCGATCCAGGCCGCTTTTCCCATGCGGTACATTCTGGAGAGCAGCCCGGTTTGATCGACCACCAGAACATCGGCCTCTTGAGAATCGTCCAAAAGAGAGCGATCCTCACAGACCTCGGAATAGAAAAGGACCTTTAGAGATGATCCGTTGTTACGTAGCATCTGATAGAGGGATTTTCGGTGCTCTTCATTCCATTCGTGGGGGACCAGGACGAGTTTCCAAACAAGAGCCGCGGGGTTGTTCAAGGCCGATAGGCGCTGCGCTTGCAAGGCCTCTACCAAAAGGCGATGATCTGCATCCCAGGTGGACCCTGCAACCAAAACAGGCCTGGTGATCCTCCCGTTTTGGGCATGGAGGCCCTCGGTGAAGGATTCCAATACGGAGTTCTCAAAGGGAGCTTGGGAAAGTTCCAAAACCCGGTCATAGCGGGTATCGCCCACCCACTGCACGCGATGGAAGCCCAACCCGGTCAGTAGCGCATGGGTTCCCTGGTCTTGGACCGCAAACATGGTGATATCTCGGGCCATTTCTTGCCACAAAGGCCGAAACCATGGCTTGAAGACGCCGGAATGTGCATGCAAACGGGCACAAACCATGACCAGGGGGATCTTGCGTCGCTGGACTGCTCGAATATGATGGTACCAGTACTCGTACTTCACAAAAAATACGCGGTACGGCCGCAGTACATCAAGCCAAAACTCGGCCTGCTCACGATGGTCTGCCAGCATCATCAAGCACAAATCGGCAGGCGCCGCGTTGAGACCGGGGCGGTAGGCCGAGGGCGAATAGAGACTAAGGACGATCCGATCCTTGGGGTGTTGGATTCGCCAAGCTTGCATCAAGGGCTTGGCCTGTTCCCATTCACCAACGGATGCAGCGTGGAACCAAACAGTGGCGGGTGGCGGGTCGGCCTGCGTTCGTCCAAGGATCTCCAGGCGTTGCATGGTTTCCTGGCGACCCAGAACCAGGGCCAGCGCTTTGGGGTGCCCCAACCAAGCGGCCATTCGCACCAGGCCCCCGTAGGCTTTCAAAGTCAAATCGTAGGCCCATCGCAGATAGGTAATCTTCTGGTAGTAGCGATTCATAACACAGCGTTGGACTGCTCTTTATTCAAAGTACAAATCCGCCTTTTCGCTGCGTTCGTAGATTGGCAAGATCCAGCTCATTTTGAGTCCCCCCAATAGGTCGTTGCGGGCTTCATGAGCTGGCAGGCCGGTATCGTATCGCACCGTTCTTCGTTCCCTTGTTCCCGCCCAGATCAATTCCAAACCAATTCGAAAATTGACCCTCCGTTCAGCTGAAAGGTAATGGTAGCCAAGAAATTGGCTTAAACTAACGCCATCGCATAATCGGTCGTAACCTCTTTTGAATTCGCTGCTCAATTGGGGTGAATTGTTGTTAGGAGTTTCGATCCAAATCTTGTGTTGCATAGCGCCGACGCCCCATTCGCTCAAAAAGCCCGAACCGCGGGGTCCTCGGGGCCAGAACAAATAACCAACCTTGCCTTCGACCAGCCAACCAAAGGGTCGAAGTCGGTAGTCTTCGTAGACCCCGTTGGCGTTGATGATATCACCGGATGGAGTCGCGATCGCGCCAAACAAAGAGGTTTCCCGAACGGTTGACCCAAACAAATGCCCTCCGCGCAATCCAAGGGTCCAACGACGCGATGGGCTTTGGCGTAGGATGTCCGGCCCGACCATGGCCAGGGGTCCAAATCGCTCTTGGAGGCGGCCGCCAGGGAGGTAGCCCCCCATGCTGGTATGCACCTGCCAAAGAGGCTTGGAGGAACCGCCTCTTGGGGCTTGGGCCAGGGCCTTGGTGGGGATGGCCATGAAAGGAGCCAGAAACAGCGCATGCACAAGGAAGGGTAGGACGCCGCCATAGGTCCACCTTAACAAATTTCGAAACCTCTGCCAACCGCTACGGACCAAATTTTGACGAATTGGTAGTTGAATCCGAAAAGTGGTTCCTTTGCCCAACTCGGAGTGAAGCACTTTGATGCGGCCGCGGTGATTCAATTCAACAATTCGTTTGGCCAAGGTTAGACCCAGGCCCCACCCTCGCTTGCGGGTTGATATGCCGGGTCGAAAAATCATTCGGTGACGAGATCTTGGGATTCCTTTCCCCGTATCACTGATATCCAAAACGATGCTTTGTCGGAGAGCGTGCAGGTGAAAGCGAATTTCGCCTCCTTGGGGCATGGCATCCAAAGCATTTTTGATAAGGTTTTCAATCACCCATTCCATTAATGATTTGTTATGAGGAACTTGTGGAAGATTCGGTGCAATCTCCTTCCTAAAGCGAACGCTGGATGGCGAACGGGGCTGAAGGTATTCCAAGGCGCCTTCGAGGGTTTCTTCCAGCGAGGACAATCGCAGTACGGGGGTTGAACCAATTTTGGAGAAACGCTCGGCGATGTTTTCCAAGCGATTAATGTCCTTCGAAAACGCTGAAACCCAGGCGGGATCGGTCGTTGCCTGTCCGGAATGCGGTTGGTGGTCCTCCATGGATTCGCCTTCCAATCGGGCATGCAATGCCATAAGTGACGAAATCGGAGTTCCCAATTGATGGGCCGTTTCCTTGGCCATCCCCACCCACAAAAAATCCTGTTCGTAACGTCGGCTGGTACTAAAGGCGGCATAAGAAATGGCCAAGAAAATACAGATCACCAAAAGCTGAAAGAGGGGGTAATATTTCAGTTGGTATAACAATATACTATCCGAATAAAAAATATAATTGGTGATCCCGGGTCCGGCTTGTATAACAATAGGCGGATGTTGGGTTTCCATTTCTTGGACCAATCGCTCGAGGTAGCCGGGACGACGTGCCAGGATTTCGTTTAGGTTGTTGTACGAAAGGATGGCTTTGTTGGAATCGGTTAAAATGACTGGAATGTTATCGTTCGCTTGGATGATTTCTACCAGGACCTCGAGACTGGCATCAAATTCGCTGCTCATGCTAAGAGCTCGTGTCGCATTGGCCCAGAGCTCCATGTTTTTGCGCTCCTGTTTGCGGACGCTTTGGACCATACGGTCGGTGTAATAGAGGGAGAGGGCACCAATAATCAGAGCGAGCAGCAACAGGACGAATTTCCAGCGGCTGTTTTGGTAGTAGACGGAGCGCATAGGTTGGTGGAGGCTCAGTAGGGGGTGATTGGATTCAATGGGATCGGATTCAAGGGGATTTGTGCGGGTTGAAATTAGCCTTTTGGCGCCCAAAGTGGGTTAAAGGCCGAAGCGGTCCAGAGAAACGGGTTGTTTGGGACAAAATTGCTCTATATTTGCGGTCCCCAAACGAAAATTCGTTTCGTAATCAAGGGGCGCATAGCTCAGCTGGTTCAGAGCATCTGCCTTACAAGCAGAGGGTCCGCGGTTCGAATCCGTGTGCGCCCACCCCGATGAAGGCCACCCCAACGGTGGCCTTTTTTCGTAGATTTGAGGAATGGGGCATCCTCGCTTAGGTTTATTT
>CAIOCC010000188.1 GCA_903856555.1 uncultured Bacteroidota bacterium | reverse complement strand
GGACAGGGTTTCCAATGCCTGCTCTTTTTCGCGCTCCGATGCTACGCGCCATTCAAACAACGCGGAACGGGTACGCTTGTAACCCCCAGGTTGATCGTTGTCCTCAACCTCAACGCCGTAACGCACACCGTCTCCGGGGCCCAAACCCAAATCGGAAGGGTCTAACAAAAACTCAAATTGTTTTTCGGCCATGCCGCCCTCCCATGGCAATTCCCGAATCCTTGTTTGGGATTCAAACTCGTTTTGACCGGCCGGTTTGACCCAATAAATGAATCGCAAAGCCCTCAGGCCGTAGTCATCCCAAGCCCTTCCGCTTAGAACAGGGGGCTCCGCGGCCAATAGTTGGCTTTGAGAGGGCTTGTTTTCTGGATTTTGATCCGGAGATAATACCTCCACCTCCAGGTCGGGCGGTGCATCATCCACCAATTCAACACCAAAGGACAAGGTGTCCGGGCTTTGGCCCTGGTCGCTGTACAAAACCAACGCATACGGTCCGCTTTGGCCCGGAACCCAACGAAGAGCGTGGCGCTGTCCGGTACCGTTTCCTTGGACCGCCGCAGCGCGCATGATGGGGGATTCACCCGAAGGAACCAAACCAAAACCCGAGGCATGCTTACTATCCATCACAAACCGTAGTGCCGATCCCCGGGGAATCTGAACGTCACCGCTATTCAACAACCGTTCAGCTGCTTTGCTGGTATGTGCAGGGTATTCGATGTGCAACTCTAGTTGCAAAAGGGTGGGGTTGTGGAAAACCGCGAGGTTCTCTTCGCTGGACCTAAACCCCGAGGCACTAAACCAAAAAGAAGAGGAACGACGGACGTTGGGTACTTTGAAAGCAAAACGGCCCGCTGAAAGCCGCCGCATCTTGTAGGCGTGGCCATTCCAGTGAACAAAGGCCTCTTTGGGTAATTCATGGCCCTTGGTTTGGAGCTGAACATCCCAATCCGAACCCGCCTCTATCCTCAGGGGTGTTCCTTTTGCATCAAAATCAAAAGGCGCGGGCAATGTGTAACCCACGTCGTATCTCAAAATACGCTCAGTCCCCACCGACATCACCGACGGAACCCAAACCCACAAAACCACCCACAAAACCACCAACGGAACAACTGCCCAAGCGTAGGGCTTCAGCTTGGACCATGGAACGATCGCGCCAAAAGAAAAAGGCTTCAACCACCCCTGTCTTTGTTCGAGGCTGGCTCCCACCAAGTCCAATGATCCAGAACCCTCGGCTAAATCCTGAAGCTCAACCGTATTAAGGAGTTTGTCCTGTATTTCTGGAAAATGGGCTCCAATTCGAAGAGCGGCTTCGCGCCGTGTCATACGGGGTAACCCGCCATTGAGGCGCAACCAAGGAACCAATACCCACAAACCCACAGCCGTTAGGTTCAACAAAACATACAGAACCAGGAGCAGGAGACGCATTCCACTGCCTATCCAAGTATAAAAGGCGCCCATCGCCAAAAGCATCCAGGGCACAAAGAGCACAATCGCCCATATCAACAATCCACGAACGATACGCCATCGGTAATAACGCCTGATGGTATCATCCAGGCGCTTGTTGATATCGTTAAGGGCATTCATGAAGAACCTTTCCCTTCGAACAAGACCAGAGAAACCGGGCAATGATCCGAATGGACAGCGTCAGGATGCAAAACGGCTTCCTTCAAAGAATCTTTCAAGGAAAGGCTGATGCACTGATAATCGATCCGCCATCCTTTGTTTTTGGCCCTTGCACCTTGCCGGTACGACCACCAAGAGTAGCCCACCGATTCTGGATGAAGGGTTCGATAGGTATCACAAAACCCTCTGTCCAAAAAAGAACCGAACCAGGCTCTCTCCTCGGGTAAAAAACCGGAAGATTGGGCGTTGCTGACCGGGTCGTGGATGTCCATCGCTTGATGACAAATGTTATAGTCACCGGCTATCACCAATCCAGGCAAAACAGCCGATAGGCTCTCGGCGTAGGGACCAAAAAATTCCAAAAACCTCATCTTGTACGCTTGGCGTTCGTCCCCCGACGAGCCGGATGGCATATAAACCGTCATAAAGGAAAAATCGTCGTAATCCAGACGAAGAATTCTTCCTTCGCTATCAATCCAATCTTGACCACAACCCCGAACAACCGCATTGGGCTCCCGACGGCTCAAGACAGCGACCCCGCTATAACCGGGTTTGAGAGCTGATTCCGCATAAACTCGATAACCGGCTGTTAAAAAAGGAGTCCAATCAAACTGATTTTCAAAGGCTTTGATTTCCTGCAGCCCGATGACATCGGGATTCTGGGCGATGAGCCAAGAACTTAACCCCTTGGTTTCGGCCGCACGAATCCCGTTCACATTGTAGGTAATCAGCTTCATTTGATCAGGCCCGCTTTCAGAATACGAACATCGTTGGTTGGGCGATCGGCGCCTCCCGTGGCGGATTTGGCTATCTTATCCAAAACATCCATTCCTTCAATGAGTTGACCAAAAACCGTGTACCCTCCATCCAAATGCGGGGTACCACCCAGGGTTCGGTAGATTTCTTTTTGTTCCTCGTTGTACTTGCGACCCGAACGGGCCTCCATGGAGGTTAAATCGGCATCTTTCCAAGTACGACCTTGAACTATATAAAACTGGGAGCCACTGGACTCTTTGCGTGGATTCATGCCGTCGCCCAGGCGGGCTGCCGCCAAAGCGCCTTTGCAATGAATTAAGGAATCCACAAATTCAGCAGGCACGGTGTATCCCGGACCGCCATTCCCCAACATTTGACCTTCTTTGGCATCGCGTGACTCGGGATCACCCCCCTGAATCATGAAGTCTTTGATAACTCGATGAAATAAAACCTGATCGTAAAATCCCTCGCGAACAAGTTTGAGAAAATTGTCCCGATGTAAAGGGGTTGCGTTGCTAAGTTTAAGAACCATACGACCCTCCGTTGTCTCCAAATAAACAAGGGCTTCGGTGTTTTTGGTCGTCCCTTTCGGTTGTGAACCGCCGAACGATTCTGCCAAAGAGCGGTGGGGAACTTGGCCCAAAAAGAATAGGGACATAGCAGACCAAAAAACGGTGGTAGAAATCATTGTGTAAGTCATGGTTACAAATTTAATCTTTTCCTTGCATCGAATCAGAATCCAGAAGGACCCTTTCAAAATCTTCATCGTTCTCCCGAAAATACTGAACAGCACAGGCCCGCAATAGGGATTCCTGCTCAGAAAGGCCTCCAACCGATGGTTTACGAAGAGGGTTGTAATGAGGCCAACCATGCGGATCCCGTCCGCTGTACTCAAAATATTCAACAAAGGACAGAAGCTCGCAAATAGCAATATGCATAAGATCTTGCTTTTCTTCTTTCGTAAATTCCCGAGGACCCTGACCCAAAACATTCACTCCTACCAAAAAAAGCAGAGCATTCATATCGGGTTTTTTTCCAAGGAATTGCTCAAGGTGCTGGATCAAAGCCGTCCATTCTCTGGCTTGTTCACTCAATTCCAACCGACCTTTCAGGCGCTGTGCTAGAATATTTAATTGAGAACCTTCACTCATGCGTTTGCGGGGGAATGAATCGAAAAAGAGTCTGCGTCTGCCAAAAAGGGATAAGCACGTCGAAAAACCGCTAATGCATGGGCGTCTAATACAACGCTACAAAGGCCCTCTTGGTCTCCCATTTGGGCTAAAATAGCTCCATCGGGCCCAACCACCATCGAAGCTCCTCCGTAAACCGTCCCTGTACCATCTGTTCCGACCCGGTTAACACCTACTACATAAGCTTGGTTCTCAATGGCCCTTGCAACCAACAAGGAACGCCATGCAAGCGCGCGACTATTCGGCCAATTTGCGACGCAAAGCATCACTTGGTAATCCTTTTGGTTTCTTAACCAAACAGGAAATCGTAAATCGTAACAAATGCTAGGTATCGTAGACCAACCGTCGATTTCCCAAAGGCCCCTATGGGAGCCAGGACTAAAATGTACATGCTCTCCTGCCAAAGAAAAAAGATGCTTTTTATCGTAGAATTGAATGGTAGCAGCACTTCCGTGAATGGCAACCATTCGATTGTACAAAAGACTTCCCTCCAACATAGGTAATGAACCCACAACAACAACATCAAATTTTTGAGCGGTTTGTTTCATCCAATCCAGTGTAAGTTCTTGATTATTGATGATAAGCTCCTTCGAATTTTTGATATGCAAATCCGTAACAAAACCTTGGGCAAACATTTCGGGTAAAACCAACAGTCCTCCTCGCGATTCCTTCGTTAGATTCGCTGATAACAAGGAAT
>CAIOCC010000187.1 GCA_903856555.1 uncultured Bacteroidota bacterium | reverse complement strand
TTGGATTGAATATCGTTCCCTGCCAAATAAACCGTATCGTTGGCGGGGACCCTGGGCGAATGAACAACGATGCGGCCTTGGTTTCGGAACAAAACCATGCGTTGGGAACCGATATCCCGAAAAGACCGAAATGGAAGAGGAAAGGAATGCGGCGCCCAGACAGCCGATTCCAAAGCAAAGGCCGGCTCACCGTCTCGTATGGTATCGAAGGGAGCTTGAGTATGCCGGCCTTGACGCTGTCCGGTTAAGCTGCCGTTGGTGATTGCATAATTCCGCGTGTCTCGGGGCAGTCCCAAGGAGTCCAGCAAGCGTTTCAGCGCCTGGTGTTGCTGTTCCAAGGGGGCGTCCACATGGTAGGTTAACATCTGCGCGGCCGCCGGAGATCGTAACACATATTGGAGTTGTTGCCGCTGGGTTTCCATACGGCCCAGCAGGTTGCCCCTCTGAACCCCATCCAGCAAGGCGTTCTGCACGCTAAGAGGAATATTGGCCCCGGCATGCGGGGTGGACAACGTCCCAAACGATGCCACGCCGTGGCAACAACCATTCAATTCCATTTGTCGCAAGGCAACACGGGCAATCAGCCCACCCATGCTGGCCCCCAAAACATGCATGGTACTCGGAAAAGAAGGGCTTTGCAAGGCCGCTCGTGTTGAGTCGGTTATTCGTTTGACCTGTTCCAAAATCGAGATCAGGGCCAGCGCGTTTTTTTCAACAGACGCATGGTTGGTTTCGTAATCCACAAAAACCAGATCCATACCTTCCCTGTCCAGAGAATCCAATAGGTGGGGCAATTCCCCCAATTGGGCATAGCGGGCCGGAAAAAATCCCGTACTCATGCTGGCCCAGTTAAGATCCCCGTAACCGTTTTGATCCCCGGGTACGGATTCAGGGAAACCGTTCACCCAGGTTCCTCCCTCAAAACCCTCCACAAGAATCAATGGTTGAAGCAAACCAAAAGGAGTATGACGGGATCGCTTCACAAAGGCCACCGCACGACCGGGGGGCTGACTGCGGTTGGGGTTGCAAACCGGTGCACCACTCACCAAAATCCGATCCGGATTTCCCATCTTTAACTCCACCCATTGGAGAGTCAAATGGGTGATGGCATCCCCTAGGTTTTGGCCTACCGCGTTGCGCCACCTCAAGCGCAATGTTTTGGGGCCAAAGGAAGCATACGACCAAGTGACCAACTGATGCGGATAGACCCTCCTCCACCCATTCCCATCGTCGGTATCCAGCCAAAGCGAGCTGAGGGAATCGTTGCTGACCCAAAAAGCCTGCGGTATCATTAAACGCAAGGGCTGATGAGCCCTCGTCCCGTACAAGACATCCCGGTCTGCGACCGCCTGCACAAAACGCAACGTTTTGGACCATCCGCTGAGAACGCGGGCCGTATCCGCTTGCAAGACGGTATCCAACGCCAAATATGGGGGATTGGAACCGGGCGGAAACCACACGGTATCTCGAATCCTTTGAGGAGCCAAAGCCAATCGAAGTCGATCGCTCAAACTATCGTAGACCATGTACCCATGATCGATCGCAGAATCCTGAATCTCGCGATAGACCAAATTCATAACACGCAATTGCACATCCATATGGGGTACTCGTTGATAGGTCGCAAGATTCCATTGACCCTGGTAACGAACGGTATCGGCGTATCCGCTTAGGTGGTTGGGGTGTAAGCGCATGGCAGGAGCGGGATGATAGGCTCCAAAAAAGAAGAGGCGGTAGTATTGATCCCAATCCGTAACATCCGCCGAATCCTGACGATTCGCGGTGTATCGATCGGGGTTTAATCCGGTGGTGGATCGAAACAGCGAAAGCGGACTACGGTCCACCAGGAATTTTTCGGGGACGTAGGGTTGTAATAAGTCGTATCGCTGGATATGACGGGTTTCGGCAATGCTTTGGGCCTTCAGCCCAAAGACGCCACCTAGGAGGCTGGCAAAGGCCAAAAGAGTGCCTTTCCAGGGAAGTATTGTTTCCATGGTTCATAAATCAAAAGTGAAGAGTCGACGTTGGGGCAGATTCAATAAAGCCAACAACTACCCCATGGGTCCATCGAACCAAGGGGTCAGCGGCTGATAAGGGTGGCTCTAACCCGTTGGTTAGGGCGCCCATGACCACTCCGTCACACGAAGTGGTTCCAACACAAAAACCGTATCCAAGAAACGGGGAGGCGCGTTGGGCCCAGCCAAGTAGGTACCCTCTACAACCAACGGCGTACCGCTCACCCAAGGGAATGTCCGTACGATGGTATCCGCTTGATAAATGAACTCCGAGCGGCTCCCTACCAAGAGGTTCATCATGCCACCGGGAGTCATTCCTGTTAAATCAAGTTGCAAACGCAACCACGCCTTCGCGGGGATTTCGATGCGCAATTGAGTCATCCCGTAACCGCTGATTTGGGGCATGTTGGGTGGTTGAACCAAGTGCGGAGGCAAAGAATCCATGAACAAACGCAAATGGCTAGGCAACAAATCCGACGACAGGGCGTGATCAAAAGATCCGGAATCATCGGTGCGTAGGCGGGCCAAGGTATCATACCCGCCCACCAAGGCCGGTGCACATACCAAAAGGGTCAGGGATTGACCTGGACTTTGTCCGGTTCCCGCCAAGACAACCCTTCCCTCAAAACGGTACGTGGGCTTCCATTCTGCTTCCTTTGAACAGCCGAATCCCAGGCCTAGCCATGCCCATACGCCCCAAATTCCCCATCGTGACCGGTTTCGTAAATGTTTTGTTAGCATACTGCAAAAATGCTAGGCCTTTTGCTTTTGATCCGTATGCGAACGCTTCGCAACGCTTAATTTGCCTACCTAACATGCCATTCAAGCCAAGGACTTTAGGGCGTCCCCTGGGGCTGGTAGGACCCGTTCACATCCCCTTTGCACAGGGCCCGGATCGTTCCCGGAACCCCAGGGACTCCGGCCATCCAGGGTCCGGGGTTGTCGTCCACCCAATCCCCGCCCGCAAAACTCCCCACCATTCCTGCGCTTCGGCGATTGACCAAAAGGGCATCCGTATTGTTGACCGCACCGTTACCGTTCACATCCGCCGCCTTGAATCGCAGGGGGCTGAGCGTCACCAAAGAGGCGAAGGCCCTGCTAATACCCAAGGCATCGGTTGCATTGACCCCGCCCCAGGGAACCGCATAAGTCCAGCTCGGCTGCACGGCCAAGGGCCCCACGTTATTCCAACCAAAAGAGCCCAGCGAATCCGTCAAACCAAAGGCCCGCCATTGCAAAGCCGTATCACGCAGCTCCACCATCGTCCCCCGCAGGGGCGTTCCCGCTGCGTTATCGTAAATCAATCGTCCCGATAAGGCATAGCAACCTCCGCTGTTTCGAATTTGCCCACTGTAACACAAGAGAGGCAACACCTGACCCTGCCCAACCAACGCCTGGCATCGGCTGTTCAAGGTATCCCAAACCAGAACGGGACCCGTCAAAGGGCCGTTCACCCCGGCCGGCCAAACCAACCCAAGGCGCATCAGAACCCCCGCATTCCAAGAAACGGGCGACGCGGATGTCCAATTCAAGATCAAGGAATCGGTGTAAAGTGCGCTCCCTACCGGCGGATAGGATTGAACCTGAAGTCCAGCCGCTTGGGCAGCCAAGGAGTTCCATCCTGTTAGCCTAAGCATCCCCGGGGGGAAATCTAATTTGAGTCGAAGCGAACGAAGCCCGGTGAATTCACTGTTCAAAATATCCAAGCCCAGACTATCGCCGGGGCAGCCTTCCACCGAAGAAAGGTGAACCGCGTTACTCGCAATCCCCAGAAGGCGCTCGGGTGCAAATGCGCCGCAAACAGCTCGCGGGTTCAGCGCCATCACCGACCAGCGGTAAACCCGGTTGCTCAGCAATTGACCCGTACCGTTGTACAAAAAAGTGGTATCGTTCACCCAAATATCCTCCACCGTAGTTCCCAACCATCGGATCCGTAACACATAAGCCGTTGCACCGGGCACTGCCTTCCAACGAAATCTCAAATAATGAAGGGGCCTACCGTAGGTGCTATCAAAGGGTTCGATCAAAGAAGGAACCCCCACCGTCGAATCGTAAACGGGCATGGCAGGGCTTAGCAAATAGGAACGGGGCCCGGTGGATGTGACCGTCGCCCGCATGGCCGCCTTTTGTTCCACCGTGAACGAATCCTGGCAGGCATCGTTGGCATAACTCATGTACAATCGACCCAGCGGCTGAAAAGCATCACTGTTGATATCCACGGCTGCTCCCCCGCCGTTGGGGCAATTCCATCGCGCATCCCGAAAATCCGCCGGTGTATCGCAAAAACGATCCCCAGCCGTCGCACAATTGGACGGCAAACGCGGGGCCGTTTCGTTGGGATTGCGGGTGACGCGTTCGGCCCAAGTGGCCTGGGGATTGGATGAGGTTTGGTCAAAGGGATGGGGCAGGTTCAAAAAATGCCCCATCTCATGCGCAAAGGTTGAATTACCCGAGTTGGAACAGGCCAGGGCCATGTAAATCGCCCCTTGACGGTTGGTCTGGGCGGGCGACCCCGTGCCGGGATAATACGCAAAGCCACAAAGAGACATGGCCGACAAACTCAAAAAATACACGTTGATACTCCCCGCAACATTGTATTGGGTATTGATCTGATCCACGGCCCCAAAATTGGGTAGATTGTACCAGGCCGAATTGTTAATCAAATTGGGATTGCCTTTCCAGTAAAACTGAATTCCGGTGCTACGAAATTTTTGGTTCAATTCACAAAGGATGGTCGCAAAAGTCGAAAGGGGGTAACGACCCGATCCGTTGTTATTCGCCAACAAATGCAATTGGAGGGGGAGATAAATGACGGTGGCATTGTTCTCGGTCCCGTACACGGGCTCCAAAAGACCCTCCCTTCGTAGATTTTCGATGTACGAAAAAACCGAGGGCGGCGCAGGGCCTGTTCCGCAGGGTTGAACCGGGTTGGGGGCTTGAGCCAAGGCCGTACCCCTCCCCCATCCCAACACCAAAATCGTTAAAAAAAAGGCGCCTGCGATGCCAAAACCAGAAGGAAGCCTTTTGGACAACATGTGTTAATCTTTGACGCAACGAACCGAAAAACCAAAGCGTTGATCGTAGCTAACCCGGTCCACCGCCGCGTTGCCATACCAAATCAAACGGGCCCAGGCCAGGCCTGCGCCGGCTGTTGACGAACTCCACCACCCTCCGTAATCCGATACCGAAAAAAAACTTCCGTTGGTGACCCGGTAACCACCGGGCAGACCGGTGAATCCGCTGGAATTGGAGGCGTTGGTATTGGGTGCGGTCCAGCCTCCCACGGTGGGTAACATTCCCGTGCTTTTGAGGGCACCACCCGCCCAAGAATCCCCACCCAAGAAGGTGACAAGGTTGGTCCACTCCGCATCGGAAGACACATGCCAACCGGTTGGACATAAACCTCGACTGTCATTCACTGCATAACTGTTATAGAGCCTGCCGTATGTGGTGCCGCTGCTCGTGCTGTTGTTGTAATGGCACCAGGACCCTGTTGAAGAACTGTTGGCTTGGGACCAGATGGTGTTGCTGCTGGTATTTGGGATACTGTTACCGTTCCTGTATCGGCCCACGCGAAGGTTGCTTCTTGTCCAGCATTGCTGGCCTATTTGAACGGTGTTATAAACATTTCCATCGGTATCGGAAACGGTCGAAGTACCACACGAAAAAGCAGGCGTCAAAGAACCCGTCAAAAAGCTCACGGCATTACCGTACACCACCACCCCGTTGGCACCTTTGGCATAGGCCCTTACAAAATAGGTGGTTGAAGGAATCAAACCCCTCAAAACCACCACGAAGGAACCCAAACCCGAACCATTTTCGGTTCTGGAATTCCCCATATTGGGGTTGGGCGTAGTTCCGTAACAAAGGCCACGAAGAAGGACCCCTTGTCCCCCATCGCTGAGGACATTCCCCCCCACCAAGGCGCTATCCAAACCTACCTGGCTGGGCGCAGTCGTCACCACGGCCGGCAAACAAAACGTAGTGGGGTTGGTGTTCTGGGCTTGCCCCCAAAACGGAGCGGCCACCACAAAGAGAGTACAAATGAGCTTTTTCATGCAAACCTGATTAATGAAATGAAAAGATTACTGGTCCGAATTTAAACCAAAGTTTTGGTCCTCCATCCAACGACGATGAACGAAAACCAGCCTACGTCGTCATGG
>CAIOCC010000186.1 GCA_903856555.1 uncultured Bacteroidota bacterium | reverse complement strand
TGCTCCTAAGAAGGCTGCTGCTCCTAAGAAAGCCGCTGCTCCTAAGAAAGCCGCTGCTCCTAAGAAGGCTGCTGCTCCTAAGAAGGCTGCTGCTCCTAAGAAGGCCGCTGCTCCTAAGAAGGCCGCTGCTCCTAAGAAAGCCGCTGCCAAAAAGGCCAGCAAGCCACGCACCCCTGTTATCGGCAAAAACACGCCGGTTGGGTACGATGCCGTGAAGGCATCGATGAAGAAGTAATCCGGGCAACCGGATGATTCTATTTCGGTAAGTGTTCGGGGCCTATGCCCTTCTCGGGATGACGGCCCCGGACCTTGCTGAAATAATCAACAACCATCGAAAGGGTTTCTCGCTCACCCAACCCGGGTGGAATTAGAGGGCCTGCTTCGATGGTTTTTTTGTGGAAATCCATTCCCACCAAGACAATGGGAACGCCGGCCCCGGCAGCTATATAATAAAATCCGGTGCGGAGTTTGGGGACAAAACTGCGGGATCCTTCGGGGGATATTCCAAATAGGAAATCATCGTATTCGGCAAAACAACGGGTGATCACCGATACGGTGTCTTCCTTAACAACCCGTCGAACCGGTATACCACCCCAATACCGAAACAAAAAACCAAACGGCGGCTTGAATAATTCGGCCTTTCCAACAAATTTCACATGGATACCCAAAGCGATACGGGCCAACAAGGCGATCGGAAAATCCCAGGTGCTGGTATGCGGTCCAACCACCAGCACCGCTCGGCGAAGATGAGTCGGAAAGGGCCCCAAACGCCAGCCAGCCATGCGCAAGATCATGCGCGCCAACCACTTATTCATGCGTGCTTTTGATCGGCATGACTCCACCGGATACGATAAACTTCATGAAATCCGCCGAGGGCGCATCCACGCTCCGGGTTTGGGAACGGCGGACCACATAGACATTGCCCGAAAAATTGTAGGAATGAGGGAAATAAACCGCCACCCAAACATCTCCTTCCGCTCCTGTTGACCCTTCTAACATAGGATCGATCGCCAGCGACTCAGCGGTTACAAAACCGGGCTTGAGACAACCATTTCCCAAATCGACCAAAACGGCCTTGTTAAACTTTTTCTTGTCCCCCACAAAGGCGTCCACCAAATCTTTGAGTGAATTATAGACCAGGTTAATCAGCGGGGCTTTTTGCAACAGGCTTTCGACAAGTCCCCAAAGCGGTCTAAAAAGGAACATGGAGCCCACATAACCAAAGGCGGTAATCCCCGAAACCAAGATCAACAAACCCAGGCCAGGAACAGGGGTAACAATCCACCCATCCAGCCAATTGAACAACGTGAATGTTACGTAAACGGTTAGGCCCACTGGGGCCAACAAGAGAAGGCCGTTCACGAAATAGGCGAAGAGGCGGCGGAATTGCGCTTTCATAGGCATAACAAAAAGATTGAATTCAGTAAATTATTCGGGGTCTACATCAACAAAAACCTTGAGATGAAGATACTTGCGCATACTAAGCAAGCGCCTCAGTTCCGCCGGTATCCATTCGGCTAAGCGCTGCCTTATCTCGCTGTTTTTTTCGCTTTTGATCCAAAACTCCAATCGATGTTCGTTGCGCAGCAACGCGGTCAACGGTGGCGCCGGACCCAAAAGCCGAGAACCCAAAACCGGCCGCCAGACTGCTACCAATTCGGCTGCCGCTTCTTCGACCATGGCTTGATGTGGATGGCTTAGTCCTATACGCAAAAGTCGCACATAGGGAGGGTAGCCAAACTGGGATCGGTACAGGAGTTCCTGGTCCATAAAGGCCGCATAGGCATCGCGTTCCAACCAACCGAACAAGGGGTGATGAGGCATGCGTGTTTGTAGCAGTATCCTGCCTTGGCCCTGGTGCCGACCCGAACGCCCTGCCAACTGCGCCAAGAGCTGAAAACTACGCTCCTGGGCTCTGAATTGGGAACGGAACAATCCTTGGTCCGCATCCAAGACACCGACCAAATTGACGCCCGGAAAATCAAGGCCTTTGCTGATCATTTGCGTACCAACCAAAACCTGAATATCGCCCCGCTGAAAGGCATCCAAGGTCCTGCTGTAGAGGTTTTTGGATCGGACGGCGTCTTGGTCCAATCGAGCCACGCGGACCTCTGGTAACAACAGCCCCAGCGACTCCTCGATCTTTTGGGTTCCATAGCCTTTGTAAACAAGGCGCGTACTCCCGCAAGAACTGCAACCGGGTGGCGAGGCAAATACCTGACCACAACCATGGCAACGCAATCGGTGTTCGCTTTTGTGATAGACCAAGGCCAAATCGCATTGGTTGCATCGGGCCGTCCAAGCACAGTCTTCGCAATGCAAGGAAGGAGCGTACCCCCTTCGGTTTTTGAACAACAGGACTTGGCGCCCCGCCGAGATTTCGTCCCGCATCGCCTCCAACAAAGTCGACGAAAATTCACCCTGCACTCGGCCGCTTTGTTTCTCGCGAACCATATCAACCCAGACCCATTCCGGCATTTTTTGGTCAGCGAACCGCAGAGGCAAATCGACCTTGGCCATACGGCCGCTTTGGGCAGCCTGCCAGGATTCGGCGGACGGTGTGGCTGAACCCAATACAACCGGAATTTTCCAAACGGAACCCAACCACAAGGCGACATCCCGGGCCTGGTAGGCAGGGCTGCGATCCTGCTGTTTGTAGGAAGGGTCGTGTTCTTCGTCTACGATGATCATGCCCAAGCGCTCAAAGGGAAGGAAAATCCCCGAGCGAGGGGCCAAGACCAAGGAAACCCCTCCATCCCGAACCAAATTCCACAATTCAACGCGTTCGTGGTCGGAATACCGCGAATGATAGACACCGACCTCGACACCGACATATTCCGCTACCCGCTGCACCAATTGGTGCGTGAGCGCAATTTCCGGTAATAGAAAGAGGACTTGTTCGCCTCGGTCCAAAACCTCTCGTAACAAATCAAGGTAAACATGGGTTTTGCCGCTCCCGGTTACACCGTGCAACAAAACGTTTTGACCTAGGGCCAACGCCTGTCGCGCCTTGAGGGAGGCGTCCACTTGGACCGGATTAAGTGCCAGAGGTTGTTGAAGGCCCGCCTTGAGGCGAACCCTGGGGACCCAACGAGTCGTACGGACCAACAAACCTTTCTCGACCAGGCTTTGAAGGACGGCAGTCGGGGTC
>CAIOCC010000185.1 GCA_903856555.1 uncultured Bacteroidota bacterium | reverse complement strand
GGTCAACATCGATCCGGCTCTCCAAGGCAAAACCCTAAGCGGTACCCTTCGTTACGATAATGCGAATGCAAGTCCTGTAAACGATGCCCGCATCCGTTTGGTGGATGCTCAAAACCAGGTTACAACAGCCGAAGTCAATAGCCAAGGTGGTTATTTCTTCCCCAATCTGCCTGACGGAACTTACTCAGTGAGTGTGGATACGATTCGCAAATCCGCAGGGGGTATTACCTCCGCAGACGTAACCTTGATCAATAGCTACCGCTTGAATAGGAGCACCTCACCACTTGCGCTCGCAACGGCATCAGCCCAACTGCGCTTAAGGGCCGCTGACGTTTCAACCAGCAACGGATTATCAGCAACAGCTGGCGTGGACTCCATCACCATTCAAGACGCCCAAGCCGCGCAACGCAAGGCGGGTAGTCTAAGCACCAACAATTTCAGCTTTGAATTGGCCTCACCGCAACGGATTTGGGCTGTACCTGCCAATGCATCAACCGTCGTCATTAACGGAAACGATGTCTCTCTAGATTTGAGCACCGTTAGTTACGGTGATGTGAATGGTACATTCTCCCCTGCTTTACGTCTGAATTCCATTGTAGAGGCCGAAAAGTCTGGTCTTGTTAAGAGCGAAGCTGGTGTACGAATGAGTTATCCTATCCGTTCCGGTCAAGTTATGGACCTGGCTTCTTGGCAGATGACTTTCCGTTTGCGGGATGGCTACCGCGTCGAAAGTGCTCAAATGAACGGAGATGAAAGTCCTGTACTCATTAACCAACGCGGCAATCAAGTCACCATGCTTTGGTTCGCTGAAAGTGGAGTTCCCGTAAACGTTCTAATCAGCGACCCTATCGTTCATCTAAACCTTGTCAAGGAAGATGCTGGCACATGGAAAGACCCCATCGTAGATCCAACCATGACCGATGTTGAATTTAACGATGCGTTTGCGGCAAGTTATCTCCAACCTAGAATCAGCCTACCTCAATTGTCCAATTCAAAGGATTTGGAAGCACGTATCTATCCCAATCCAGCCACCAAAAACGAAGGCGTTCACCTATCCTTCCTTTCCTCTTGGAATGGACTAGCTGAAATCCAAATCTTTGATGCAGTAGGCCGAATTGTTGGCATGGAATCCCTGCCTTTGAATCCTACTATTTCACAAGGACAAAGCGTGGAATTGTTCCTAGGAAACTACAGCCCTGGCACTTATACATGCCATATGAGAGTTAAATCGCTCAATGGTGAGGTTCAGAGCCGAACCCTTCCCTTCATAATTAAAAATTAATATTTAACCCCTAAGTTTGCTTAACTTTCCGATGCTATGAAAAAAATCATCTTCTCTCTGCTGGCACTGGTCCTTATCGCGGTACAAGGACATGCCCAAGGCACTTTATCGGTGCCATCGACAACCTACACAACGGGCTCAATATCGGTACCTGTTACAGCCTCTGGCTTTAACGACGTAGGGGGATTCTCTTTAAAAATGACGCTCAACGCAGCTTCATCCCTCAGCACAGTAGATTTGGATACAACCGGAACCGTCCTTTCTGGAAGTGGTCGAAATGCTGACTTATCCATAAGCGTAAGCGGTAACACGGTTACAATTAACTACACTGATCTTTCGGTCGGAGCTGGTTTTAATTTAAACGGTACGGTACCACTCGTAAAGTTGGCCTTGAACTTCACCGGTACACCTTCTTCGGTGATTTGGGACACTGATCCAAATGCAACTTCTTTTAGTGATGCCTTGGGATCTACACTACCCCTTGGCACGTTTACCAACGGCATCATCAACGTAGCTGGATCCGGTGCCTCATTTACATCGTTGTGTACCGCCGTAAGTGGATGCGAAAATGCATCTGCCACCTTCGCTTTAACCCCAACGACCGCAACTAGCTACCAATGGCAAATTAGCGCAGATACGTTTGGGACCTCTTTTGTTAATATTTCGGGCGCTACAGCTAGTAGTTACACCAGGACCGGTTTGAGCCTTAACGATGACCGCAAATACATTCAGTGTCTTGTAACTGGTACAAACGGAACCATTCTGAGTTGTGCAAGGAAATTGAATGTCTTGGAAAACCAATTCCGGACCGTAACCCTTTCCAACAATGCAACTTCCAATGCGGTTTGTCGTGGAGGTTCCGTGACATTTAGTGCAGCATTAAATAGCCCTGCTGATAACCCTGTTTATACATGGACTGTTAACGGTACCGTTGATAACAGCAGCACTGGAAGCACGCTTACCCTGAGCCCTACCACCAACCCAACCGTTGTTTCGGTATCGCTAAGCTCATCCTCAGGTTGCTTAGCCAATGCCCAAGGTTCGACCTTGAGCAACTCTATAACTGTTAATAACAATCCATCCAATTTCATCGTGAATGGCGGAGGAGGCTATTGTGCAGGTGGAACTGGCGTGTCAGTAACTCTGTCAGGTTCTGAAGCAGGTGTTACCTATACCTTGCTTAGGGGTGGGGTTTCAACTGGCACCACCACAACAGGTACTGGTTCTGGATTGACTTTTTCAAATCTTACGACCATTGGAAACTATACAATTTCTGCCAGCAATGCGAGCGGATGTTCCGCCACAATGGGTAGCAGTGCGAACATCAGCATTAACGCCCTACCTAGCGTAACCGCCACAACGTCACAGAATACGATTTACCTCGGTGGCGGTACGGCCAACCTGGGTGTTACTACCAGCGACGCAGGTTTAGGCTATTCCTGGTCTGTTTCAGGTGGTAACAACGTACAATTGTCATCGACCAACACCGCGTCACCGGTTTTCACGCCTGCATCTGCAGGAAACTATACGCTTACACTCACCGCAACAAATGCCTCCAATTGCGAAGCAACATCCACTGTGAACATTACGGTGAATGCGGCCCCCACCATCACCATCAATCCCGTTTCCGTTTGTCAGGGAAGCACCTTTGACCTCAGCACGGTTGTAAGCGTAACAGGTGCAAGCGGTGGAACAGGTGTTTGGTCAGGAACAGGAGTTACTGGTAACAACTTCGTATCAACAGGTCTTTCAGTAGGCACTTACACCTTGACCTATACCTACACCCTGCAGTCGGTTGATTATACCGAAACTGTCAACGCTGTGGTCAAGGCCAATGCCTCCGCAAACATCAGTGCATCTATTTGCCAAGGCGCATCCTATACTTTTGGTAGCCAGAGTTTGACTACAGCGAACACGTATACCCGCACCATTGCATCTGCCAATAGTTGCGATTCGGTTATTACCCTCACCCTGTCGGTAAATCCACTTCCAACCACCGCCATTGCTGCCAGGAATAACACCATCTATTTGGGGGATACCACCAGCCTTTTTGGATCAGCGGGTATGAACTCTTATGCTTGGACCATAACCGCAGGTCCGTCAACTGCTGCAGGTCAATTAAGCAGTACAACAGCTCAAAATCCTCTATTCACGCCAAGCAGCGCTGGCACCTATACCTTTCAATACACAGGTACAGCCGCTTCAACCTGTCAAAACACGTCAAGCACCCTCGATATCGTTGTTTCGACTTTATCGGTCAATGCAGGGACTGATTTCTCTACCTGTGAGAGCGGCAATAACAGCAGCAGTGTAAGTCTAAGCGGAAGCCCAGCTGGTGGAACTTGGAGTGGAACCGGTGTCTCTGGATCATCCTTTAATCCAGTAGGCCTAGGCGCTGGTACCTACACCTTAACCTATTCGGTGACCATCGGTAGCGTTACCACCACCGACCAGGTGGATGCCGTTGTGAAGCCAACCGTTACCTCCTCCTACAGTGCGACGATTTGCCAAGGGGATTCCATCGCTTTCGGATCTGAATTCAAAAATGCAGCGGGCACCTATACGCGGACTATGTCTGCGGCCAATGGTTGCGATTCGACAATTACTCTTAACCTCAGTGTGACGACCGTTACAGCCACGGCAACTGCTAGTGGTGCTACGACGGTGTGTCAGGGTAATTCGGTTACCATCAACGCAAACACCGGAACAGGATTAACCTTCCAGTGGAAAAGAAACGGAACCGATATTAACGGGGCCACCAATGCCACGCTTACAGCAAGCACTAGCGGTTCCTATACGGTTGCAGTAACTGAATCTGGCTGTTCAGCCGTTTCGAGTGCTGTGACAGTGACTATTAACAACAATCCATCGGTTTCGATTAGTCCAAACCCAGGAACCAGCATCACCCTAGGTAACACGGTAACACTGAACGCAACCGCAGGACTTTCGTCTTATTCTTGGAGTCCTTCAACCAACCTGAGCAATGCATCCGTAGCCTCTCCCGTATTTACACCTTCAGCCGATGGTTCGTTTACCTATACGGTGACCGGCACCGATGCGAACGGCTGTTCTGGAACAGCCAGTGTGACGATTACGGTAACCCTTGGAACTCCAACCTGGTCTGGTATCGGGAACTGGTCCTCCAGCGGAAACTGGTCCACGAATTCCGTACCAAGTGCTGGCGCCGATGTTATCATCTCTTCAGGGACCGTAACCGTCAGCGATGATCGTTCGGTTGGTAATATCACCATCAACAGCGGAGCCACCGTCAACATTGCAACCAATCAATCCCTCGACGTGAGCGGAGCCATCAACAATAGCGGTACCCTCAGTGTGGCACATCAGGGCGCCTTGGTTCAGGGAACTGGTTCAACCATCACCGGCAACGGTACCTACCGTCTGATCCGTAGTACAGGTAATAGCAACGATACCATCTACAATTACATGAGTTCACCGGTTGAAGGGGCTACCATTGGAATGTTGGGCGCCACCGATACCCGTAACCACTATACCTACAATGCCTCAACGGGCTGGGTACGTGTTAATACGAGCACGACCATGGGCAACGGAATCGGGTATTCTTCAACAGGTACTCCAAACGGAGAAGTCACCTTCACCGCCAACTCCAGCGGAAACAAATTCAACAACGGGACTGTCAATACAACCATTAGCGGCGCTCAGGGTATCCCCACCGGGGCCACTGATTCCACCAAAGGGTGGAACCTGGTCGGCAACCCCTACCCTTCCGCCATATCAGCAAGTACTTTCTTGAACGACAACCCCAACCTATTCCAGCAAGTTTGGTTCTGGAGCCAGGTAAGAAGTACAGTTTGGACGAATACCATTCCCCTAACTATGAATGGTGACTATGCTTCCTGGAATACAACGGGCGGTGTGGCCGGTTCTCAGGGCGGTGGAATCCCTAATGGATTAATCAGCCCGGCCCAGGGATTCTTCGTAAAGGTCCCAGAGGCCAATTCGAACCTCAACTCGGTAGCCTTTAATAATGCCCAAAGGAGTACATCCGATGCCACCGTTTTCCGCAGCACTCCCGGTGAAAAGTTCTGGGTTAATCTCGACGGTCCTTTCAATACATTCAACCAAGTATTGCTCGCTCACAGTTCGGCAGCAACGGCCGGATACGATGCAGGACAAGATGGGGTGAAAGCTAAGGGGAATCCTACTCTGGCACTTTATTCCCTACTCAATAACCAAGCCTATTGCATTCAGGCGCAGGGTAGCAGAACCCAAGCCATTGAGAAGTTTAATCTTGGCTACGACGCTGCCTTCACCGGTTTGCATACCATTCGTTTGGCCCAAACCCAAGGCGTGGATCCCCTCCTGGACATCATGCTACTTGACAATCAAACCGGTCAACGTCACAATCTGCGTCAGGCCTCCTACACCTTTGCCAACAACCAGGCCGGTGTATTTACCAACCGTTTCGAATTTTGGACCGGATACGGCCTCGCTGCATCGGTTCGTGAAACCAACTTCAACAAATTGTACGTCATCCCTAGCAACGGAAGCCTGCAGCTAAAGGGCCTAGAGTCCAACGAAGAAGTAAGGACCATGGACCTGGTTGACCTAACCGGCAAAACCATTGGAAAAGTAAAAGGCGAAAGCGGACAATCTGAATTTGCATTGCCCAGCAATCTTAGCAAAGGCGTATATTTCGCAAGGATTCAAACCAACTTGCGCAACGAGACCCTACGTTTTGTCAATCCTTAATCCTACCAAGTCTACAGCCATGAAAACCACCCTTTCCTTTTGCCTTACCCTGGTCTGCGTACTGATCGCAGGTTCTCTAATGGCCCAGGCCCCTACCCCTGTTCCTCCTCCTCCTCCTCCTCCTGCCGCAGTACCCATTGACGGAGGATTAAGCATTTTGGCGGCTGCTGCCCTCGGGTTGGGACTCAAGAAGGCCTCCTCAAAAAACAACGAGGAAGCCAACAACGAAGAAGAAACCGTCTAAAACTCAACATCTGACGGACGAATCGTTCCAATAGATTCCTAAACACCCTTGCAAGGCAACTTGCAGGGGTGTTTGCTTTTGGGACTTAGGGATGACTAAACGGTGTTGTCCGTTTTTGGAACCTAATTAGTAGTTTAAAAAAAACAGATCCGGCCCCAAGAGGGCCGAGGTCAGCTCATACCGCGGGAAATGGTTCCCAGGTCGAATCGGCTAAATACCGAAAGGTGCCCAAATGTTTCAAGGGCTTGGATCGCTCACCCCATTGACGAGGACCAATCAAGGAGAGAAATTTGCTTCCACTTTCCCGGTTGTAGAGGTGATAGATTTGGCCCACGACCGGCGTAAAATTCACATCGGCCTCAAAAATTTGAGCCGATAAGCGAAGCCTTTCCTCGATGCGTCGGGCTTCTTCCATGAGGGCCTCGGCTTGACGCTTGAGCATGGCCATTTGTTGCTGAGCCTGATTCTGTGCACTTTGGAGTGCCACAGCCTTGATTTTTCCCCGGTCCTCCGGACGAATCATGGCCGATCCAACGTGCATGGGTACCTCCGATAGGCCCCATCGCACCGAATTCGAATCATGAGGATCGGAAGAGGCAGTGGGATCGGGGTCGTTATGGGACATAAACAGAAAGGGTCATGAATAGAAAGACAGAAAGGGTCGTTAATAGAAAGAAGGGGCGATAATATCGAAATGAGGGATAAAAACTATTTAGAAAACAAGTTTGGGGCAAGAGGGTTTAGAATTTTGAAACTTTTATTGTAATTTTGCGGTTTGCACATTTTGTGATCTCTGCGTTCACCAAAGATCATGACCCCTAAATCGCTTTCATCACCGCTTCCACCGCACCCACTCCACCACCACCCCTAACCCCCCACGACCCGGCCTATGTCGATGCGTCAACTCAAGATAACCAAATCCATCACCAACAGGGAAAGCCAATCCCTTGAGAAATACCTGCAGGAGATTGGAAAAGTTGACCTTATTACCCCGGATGAAGAGGTGGTCCTGGCCAAGAAAATCAGGGAGGGTGATCAGGTCGCGCTTGAAAAGTTGACCAAAGCCAACCTTCGCTTCGTCGTTTCGGTGGCCAAACAGTATCAAAACCAGGGGCTCACCTTGAGCGATTTGATCAACGAGGGAAATCTTGGTCTCATCAAGGCCGCCAAGCGCTTTGACGAAACCCGTGGTTTTAAGTTTATTTCATACGCGGTATGGTGGATTCGTCAATCCATCCTTTCGGCCCTGGCTGAGCACTCCCGTATTGTTCGCTTACCCCTGAATCGTGTTGGTTCTCTTAACAAAATTTCCAAGGCGTTTTCGCAATTGGAACAGAAATACGAGCGGGATCCTTCGGTATCCGAGTTGGCCAATCTTTTGAATGTTTCGACAGACGAAGTCGAAAACACCATGAACATTAGTGGACGTCATATCTCGATGGATGCTCCCTTTATTCAGGGCGAAGAGAATACCTTGTTGGATGTCCTCATTAACGAAGATGCCCCCAAATCGGACGGTATCTTGATGCAAGAATCCTTGGCAAATGAAATTGAACGTTCCCTAGCCACCTTGACCGAAAGACAGAAAGAAGTCATCAAACTGTATTTCGGAATTGGCATTGATCACTCCATGTCTTTGGAGGATATTGGAGAGCGTTTTGATCTGACCCGTGAACGGGTGCGTCAAATCAAAGACAAAGCATTGAAGCGCTTGAGGCATACTTCACGCTCCAAAATGCTCAAGAGTTACCTGGGTTAATCGCCCCCTTCAAGAGGGACTTTTCTTAGCGCGATCCCATGCCGCCTGCATGGCTTCCATAGACATCTCTGTGATGCTGATTCCTTGTTCAGCCGCTTCGTTTTCGATCGCCTCAAATCGGCGTATAAATTTTCGGTTGGCCGCTTCCAAGGCGTTTTCAGCAGGTACTCCCGCGAATCGGGCTGCGTTCACCAAGGAAAACATCAGATCCCCCCATTCCTCCGCTCTTTGCTCGAGATTTTCGGCGGCTAAGATTTCGTCCAATTCCTCCCTTACTTTGGCCAAAACATCCTCCATGGTGGGGAAATCAAAGCCAACGCCGGCGGCTTTCTCTTGGACACGCATGGCTTTGACCAAGGCTGGCAAAGAACGGGGTACCCCTTCAAGGACCGAGCGTCGACCCTCCTGCAGCTTGATCTTTTCCCAATTGGCCTTGACCTGCTCCGGGGTATCGGCTTGAACATCCGAATACAAGTGTGGGTGCCTGCGTATGAGCTTGGCGCACATCGCATTCAGGGATTCGCTTAGCTCCAGGCTGCCGTCCTCTTGGCCCAATTTGGCATAGAACAAGAGATGCAAAAACAGATCCCCCATCTCACCGGATACCCCCGGCCAGTCTCGTTCTGCGATGGCATCGGATAATTCATAGACCTCTTCAATGGTAAGCGATCGAAGGGACTCAAAGGTTTGCTTGCGGTCCCAGGGACAATGTTCCCGAAGTTGGTCCATGATGCGTCGCAGCCGCTCGAAGGCAGCCAATGCAGGGTCGTTCGATGGATACGGTGCGCCCGCAGCGGGGGGCGTTAAAGGCAGAACCTGGGGCATGGCGAATGGGAAACGAGAGGATGGGGAAACGAGAGGATGGGGATCGAAGGGATGGGGATCGAGGGGATGGGGAAACGAGAGGATGAGAATCGAAGTGGAAAACCAAAAATACAGCCCGGGTGCAGCGGGTCCTTGCCTAAATTTGCGGTTGTTATGGAAACCTTGCTACCCGTTTTTGTTTTGACGTTGGTCTTTATGAGCCTTGGCTTTGCTGGGCTGGCGATTCGCATGTTTTTTATCAAAAAAGGTGAATTCCGCGGGACGTGTTCCTCCCACAATCCTTTGCTAAGAGAACGCGGAGTGGATTGTGCCGGTTGCCCGAACCGCTACTTGGATCGCTGCCCCGCCACCCAATCCTGATAAAAAGGATCATCGCGCAGGCCGGGTGTTGCGTAAAGCCGGTATGGTGTCTTGGGGGAAGGGTTCTGGGTTGAACCCACCAGAATCGCGTTGATTTCAGGGTGTTTTTCGAGCATAGCAATGGCCCCTTTCCAGCCCAATGCCATGCATGCTGTCGCATAGGCATCGGCCATCATGCAATTTTCGGTAACAACCGTCGCTGCAAGGACATCGGTGGGAGTAGGATAACCGGTGGACACCTGAAGAGTATGGGCCATTTTTTGGCCGTTATGCATATAGAAATTGCGATAATTCCCGGAGCTGGCCATACTGAGGTTGTTCAAAGGAAATTGAAGCAGGTAATCGCGCTGTACGCCCGATGGATCGTCAATGGGCTTTTCGACCGCCACGGTCCAGGGCTGCCCGGGGTTCTTTTCACCGCGGGCCCTCACTTCGCCGCCAATTTCGACCAGGTAATTTTGATGTCCCAACGACTCCAAATACCAACCTACCACATCCACTCCGTAGCCCTTGGCAATCGCACTAAAATCCAACATTTGCCCAGGGTTTGTTTTGCAGAGCGAATCTCCCTGCAAACGAAACTGCCCAAGCCCCACCAGAGAGAGCAGCGAACGGACCAAGGCCGAATCAGGAACCCCCGCTCTGGGTTGAGGGCCGAATCCCCAGGCCTGGACCAGGGGATAAACCGAAGGATCAAAGGCCCCGGAAGAGGCCTGATGGACCTGCTGGGAGGCTTTGAAATTCCGGATAATCATCGAATCCACCTGGTAACATTGGGTACAGAGATTGAAACGACTTAGCAGGGACGTGGGTAGATAGGTGCTCAGGGATGCATTAACCCGTTCCAGAACTGAATCCAATTGGAACGCATTAGGAGCCTGCGGACCCTGCTCGGAGATCACCACCTTCACCAGGTACGTGGTGCCCATGGTCGAACCTTTCAAGGCCAATAGTTCTCCGCTGGGCTTCGGCGGCGAGCAAGCGGCCAGGCCCAAAGCCCATCCAAAAATTATCCAATAAGTAGGCTGGAAATCAACCAGGAATAGAGATCGAATTTTTGGGAACATGGGGACCAAAGGTTTCAATTGAGGTTAGGGTGGCGGGGGTATCGAGCCATGGCTGCGTACTCACCGCCCATACCGATCAACAAGGAGGACCACAAATCGTCTTGGTCCATGGAGGATAACCAATCAAATCCACATCGGCATAGGATCCAGGCCTTTTGGGTTAACTCTTCTTGGAGTTGGCCCGGAGACCAACCGGCATAACCCCTAAAATAAGCCCTAAAAGTCTGAAGGGCTGATTCGTTTAGCAGTTCCCCTTGATACCCTTCCAGCGCCCTGTCATCCCCCAATTGGGTGAAACGCAATTCAACACGGGATGAATGAAGGTTGTGCAATTCCAATGCAAACCAAGTGTCGATTTCAACCGGTCCCCCGCTCCGGTAGGGCGAACCAGGTAATTCACCTGGCAATCGGCGATTCAGAACCAAACCCAATCCTTCCTGACCTTCCAAATCGGTATGCAAAACCAAAACAACCGAACGCTCAAACGAGGGATCGCTCATAAAAGGGTCGGCTAGCAACAAATCGCCAGGCCGCAACGGGTCCTGACGGGCGTCCGATGACGAACGGGCATGGGGATCGCGTTGGGTTGGCTTCACACGGCAAACATAAAATGCGACTTACGCTTTGAATCATCGGGGCCTTACCTTTAATAAATCTTAGCGATGAACAACGTCAACGATCCCTTGCAATTGCTACGCAAAGAATACGCCGAAAGGATGCTCCGGCGTGATGAATTGAATACCAATCCGTTGATGCAGTTTGATGCATGGATGAACGAGGCCGTGCGGGTTCAAATGCAGGAGCCCAATGCGGCCTGCCTTTCAACCTGTGGTTCCGATGGACAACCCCGAGGACGCATGGTCCTGTTGAGGGGCGTCGATGAAGATGGTTTTGTTTTTTTTAGCAATTACAACAGCGACAAAGGCCGACAATTGGAGGAGAATCCACGTGCTGGCCTGACCTTTTTTTGGGATGTACTCGAAAGGCAGGTACGAATTGCGGGGAATGTTCACCGGATTAGCTCGGTGGAATCAGACCGCTATTTCCAGAGTCGTCCCCGTGGAAGCCGTATCGGGGCCTGGGCCAGTCCCCAAAGCCAGGTGGTCGATTCCAGAACCGAACTTAACCGGATCATGGACGTGACGATGAGTCGTTATGCTGCGGATGTACCCATCCCACGACCACCCCACTGGGGCGGATATCGTTTGTTACCCTTGGAAATTGAATTTTGGCAGGGTCGCCCCAATCGCCTTCACGACCGCCTTCGTTACCGGCGTACGGACTCCAACGAACCCTGGATTCTGGAAAGGTTGGCTCCCTAACAACGATAGATCTCCGCCCCTATCAGTCCTTCGTTCCCCATCGGATTTCATCCACAAAAATAAAACTCTCCCCTCCTGCCCCCGGATGCCAGGCGGGCAAAGGGCCGAATTGTTCAGCGACGATTTTGAGTTGGCTCAACCGGAACGGCTTTTTCAACTCAATGCCCAAATCATTTCGGAGAACGGATAAATCTGCCACCCCTACCGACGGACCCACGTTACCCAGGAATTGCCATTCTTGGTTTGCATCGCTACGACCCCAATAGGTCACTTTGGAGGGAAAGACAATCCAAGACCTCACGTCCTGTAGGAACCCTGCTTGAATGGAACGAACCCATGAAGGCTCGGGCCATTGCAAAACCACTTCAAAAGGCCTACCCTGCACCCCGTGCCAAGCGCCTTTGCGCCAATCCTTCTCCCCCTCTACCCCATCAACCAGAGCCAAAACACCACCGGCCGCATACTGCGGGTTGGGGGCATGGGTCACCTGAACCTTGAGCCGTGGGTCCACTCGACGATAGACCGCGGTGGATACAAAGCCAGGGCGACCCTCTGCATCGATACCAACCGCAGAAACCGTATCCGAACGACGCAAAACCAAAGGGCCCGTGTACGGTTTACCCTCATGGATCGGATCCAAACCACCGGTGGCCACCCGAATTTGTTGACCAGGGCCCTGAACACGAACGGTCACTCGCAGGGAATCTCCAAAAATCCTTGAATCGGACTCTATTAGCGGCAAGGTCCCGCGGAACTCCGAAGACTCCAATCGTTTGGGCGAATCGTAGGCCAAAGGGGCCTCTTTCTTTGGGCTGTAGGTCCAGGTCCCCCCTTCCACCAGGGTCGAATGCTCCAGCGCTAAGGCGTGGGTGGATCTGCGTCCATTGATTCTTCGATCCGGCCATTGGGTTCCTCGGATGCAAGAAGTATCCGTTGTTACATCCAATGAACGTCCGTTTGGAAGTCGCAGCGTGTACGATTCCAGGGAAGGAACCGACCAAACCCACTCGGTCGAACCCGGTGTTACGGGGTAAAGTCCCAACATACTCAGCACGTACCAAGCACTCATTTGACCACAGTCCTCGTTGCCCACCAATCCGTCGGGCCGATCCGAATAAAAATCGTTTTGGATTTGACGAACATATTTCAGTGTTTTTTCGGGACGACCCAAGTAATGGTAGAGGTAGGCGATGTGATGCGACGGCTCGTTGCCGTGGGCGTATTGCCCGATAAGGCCGGTAATATCGGCTTGGGTCCGACCGCTGGTTTGGGAACCGGTCCCAAACAAGGTATCCAGCAAGGCCTCCGCGCGTTGGGGACCACCGACGGCTTCGATCCAGCCGAATACATCCTGCGGCACATAAAACGAAGTCTGCCAAGCGTTGGCTTCGGTGTAATGGTTGTTCACCTCTCTGGGGTCAAAAGGGGTCAGCCATTGCCCGTTTTGACGCGGGCGCATCATTCCGGTCACGGAGTCCAACAGATTGCGCCAAGATCCGGAACGGCGCAGGTAAGTCTGGTAGCCCTCAAGATCACCACGCAAACGAGCCGTTTGGGCCAAACACCAATCATCGTAGGCGTATTCCAAATTTTTGGAGACCGACTCCGAACAGGCCTCCACGCTGAGGTGTCCGTGATCCCGCAGCCAAGCAATGCCCTCATAATCCTGGTTGGCGCTATGCACCATGGCTTCCCAAGCTAATTGGGTATCAATGCCCGTAACACCTTTGGCCAAAGCATCCGCCATCACCGATACGGAATGGTAACCAATCATGCAATTGGTTTCATTGGAAGCAAATTCCCATACCGGCAAGCGCCCCGCTTGCTTGAATTGTTCCAAAAAAGTCAACAGAAAATCCCTGGTACGCAGAGGATCCACGAGGGTCAAAAGAGGATGCAAGGCACGGTAGGTATCCCAAAGTGAAAAAACCGTGTAATACTGAAAACCCTCGGCGCGATGGATGAGACCATCCCTTCCCCGGTAACGTCCATCGGCATCGCTGGCCAGGCTGGGATGGATAAAACAATGATACAAAGCTGTATAGAAGGTTCGCAATTTGGCGGAATCTCGGTCCTTGACTTCCACCACCGACAAGGCTTGATCCCAAGCCTTGGTCACCGAATCCAAAAGTCGATCGCGATCCCATCCAGCGATATCGGATCGCAAATTCAGGCGAGCTCCCTCCCCATCCACCGTGGACAAGCCTACTTTGACCCTCAAGGTTCGTGTCACGGCGGAACCTTTGGCTTTTGGGGTATTTTCAAAAGACCAAACCACCTTGAGGGATGCCGAGTCCACAACAACAGTCGCAGGTTCAGAGAATTCGAT
>CAIOCC010000184.1 GCA_903856555.1 uncultured Bacteroidota bacterium | reverse complement strand
TTGGAAAGAAGGCCGTGTTCGTCAGATCCGTCAATCGGTTGATTTGATGTTATGTATTTTGCCTTTCGAAAAAGATTGGTATGCCCAGCGCGGTATGCAGGTTCACTACGTAGGACATCCTTTGGCGGATCAATGCAGGCCTTTGGAATCCGATCAGGTGGGGGCGACGCGGCAGGCTTTGGGGATTCCTAGCGGGCCTTGCGTTGCCTTGTTGCCGGGTAGCCGCCTTCAGGAAATCCGCAAACACGGCTCGCTCATGCTTCGGTCACTGGCCAGGTTGTCGGGTGGTGATACTGTATCGAGCGCTGTTCCGATATCCGCGGTTTTGGCCATGGCCCCCGGCGTGGACCGATCCGTTTACCTCCCCTTGGAGGAGGAAGCGCGCACCCTCGGTTTGAAACTCCATTGCTTGGTGGGGAAGACCCGGGAACTTCTTGGCTGCGCCGATGCGGCTTTGGTGGCATCGGGCACGGCAACCCTCGAAGCGGCCCTGATGGGTTGTCCTATGGTGGCGGTGTACCGGGTTCATCCCCTGTCCTATTTCATCGGCAAGGCCCTGGTCAAGGTTCGCTTTGTGAGCTTGGTGAACTTGATTCTGGACCGGGAAGCGGTGCCCGAGCGCTTGCAGTCCAGGGCCATCCCGACGGTCCTGGAGGCCGAGTTACGCTCCCTCTTGGCTCCGTCCTCGGCGGCCGCCGCGGCCCAGAAACAAGCCTTTGGGGAGCTGAGAGGCCTTTTGGCCCGCGTGAACGGCGATGATAGCGGGGCCACGGCCGCCGCCCGCGCCGCAGATTGCATTGTCCGCTGGGCCCAGGACCCCAAGGGCTGAATTTTCCCTCCCTTGAACGATATTTGCAGTCCTCCGGGGGATTAGCTCAGCTGGCTAGA
The DNA here is from genome assembly GCA_903856555.1 of uncultured Bacteroidota bacterium. Lineage (GTDB taxonomy): Bacteria > Bacteroidota > Bacteroidia > UBA7662 > UBA7662 > SYHX01. Next base: position 2,148 of record CAIOCC010000184.1, on the reverse strand, counting down.
GCGCTTGCATGGCATGCAAGAGGTCGTCGGTTCGACTCCGATATCCTCCACCAAAAATCAACCCCCAAGCCCCTCCAACAAGGGGCTTTGGTTTTTGTGGGGGATCAGGTCTTTTGATGAATTGCAACGTAGCCTTTCAAATTAGATGTTTTACTTATAAACAACGATTTTCCTCATCGAGCTTTTTGAATTCCCTTCGAGAATCAAGTAGTACAGGCCGTTGGTTAATTTCTCTAAATTGAAGGTGTAGGGTACTGCGGGTTGGATGTGGTTTTGTTGATAGACGGCTTGACCAATTTCATTGTAGATCGTTGCACGCAGGTTGTTGTTTTCACTTGGTGAAACAAAAATGGCCAAATAATCTTTGATGGGATTGGGGTAGAACTCAAATTCAATTGGGGGAACTATGTTTGAAACACCAGAGGCGTTGGGGAAATAGGTTGTAACGGGTTCGTTAATGGGGTTATGGCCGCTATTGGGGCCGGTATTGCCGGCTTGAACAGTTCCATAGTAGGTGGGCCCAATAACATAGGGGTAGACCGGGTACAAATTGGAATCAATGGTTACAAAATAGGCGTAAATTCCATTTGGATAATCAGGCGTAACACAAAACCTACCATTGTGCCGGTCTAAATCCCCGGATCCACTTACAAAGGTTCGGTCTTCTATAAAGGCACCAAGTGGATAGGTTGCATTCACATTGGGTCCGTTTGTTCGGGTCGTTCCGGTGTTCAAAACATAGCTGCTTCTCATTCTTTTGATAGGGCCTGATCCGTTCGAATTGGTGAAACCATAGGCTCCATAAATTGGGAATCCGTCAAATGCATAACCAATAATGGGGGAATGGACGGTGTTAAGGCTATCGTTGTAAAGACATTTGGGATTTACATGATGATGGTATTCGCCGCCAGGGGCCGGATGCCCCAAACAATGATCAAAGCTGATGCCTTCAAAAAACAACGCATCTCGATTCCATAGGCCAGCATTGTTATAGCTCATACCGTCCTTGGCATTAAAAATGCTTACCCCGTTGCTCCACACGCCAATATGTCCCAAAGGGGTATTCACCAATGTTCCGGTATTTTGGGCAGGACGCCGAGTGATTTTGAAAACAAAGTTTTTGTTAACCGGAATATTGGGATTCGCCGTCCAAGGGCCGATGGTATAATCGGGAATGCAAGTGGCGCTTACATATACATTGTTGTTTGAATACTGTACTTGTTGAACATTCGTCAAAATGCCGGCGTAGCCCGTATTATTCGTTGTATTGATTTTCCATGATGTAATTTCCGGTGTCGGTTGAGCCCAAACCGCTGTGGCTATTAGGAGGAATGCAAGGAGGGATGGGTACTTCATCTTCTAAATTTTGCCCCCTTTGACTTTCCTATTGGTCCATGGTTTAATAGGAGACCGACGATAAGGCGGCCAGGGAGGATTTAACGAATGGTAAAAGATGTTCCGGGAAAACCGTTAAAGGTCCCGTAATTGTTCCCTGAATTCATGAGGGGATATTCGCTGCTGGCCTTTTGGTCTCCGTTGATGTAGAGATTCAAAATCGCTTTGCCGGAAATGGCGGCCGAGGATCCTGCCCCGTAGTAGGACACCTTTAGGGGGCGTTGTTCGGTGTTCAAAGTGAACTCCTTGGTCCAAGTGGTTCCTGTGGGTGTTACCGTTTCGGTTTGCATAGTGCCCGTGGAATTGGTGTAGTTGATTTGGAGGCCATAGCCCCCAAATTGAGGCACAAAGCGCGAAGGAAGCAGGATTTCGTACTTGATAACGAGAACCCCTTGCAGGTTGTCTTTTTGGCAAGCCACCAACAAAAACGCCCATAGAACGAGCGTAAGGGGGCATCGAAGGCAGAAGTTCCTGGCGTTGGGGGCAAGTTTCATGGGAAACTCGGTTTGGAGACTTCTAATTTAAAAAATTATTTTGGTTTTCTTGTTTTAGTCGCCCCTTGGTGTATTTGCCAAGATGCGGGTTGGTTGGTGTGGTTGCCTCGTCCGATGGGGCTTGGTCAAGAAGGTCTTGGCAGGCGGGGCCGCAGCAACCTTGGAGTCGTTCGCTGCAGGCGGGGCATTGAATAAAAAGTTGATGGCAGGCTTTGCGGGCGCAGTTGGTGTAGTGATCGCAGGGTTCTCCGCAGAGATC
>CAIOCC010000183.1 GCA_903856555.1 uncultured Bacteroidota bacterium | reverse complement strand
GCGCATTCGGGCAAAACCATGTTGTACGCCTTCAAGCCTTTTATGCAAACCGTCCCCCGCAAATTGCAATGCGCGGTGCTGGTGGACCGGTCGCACAAGGATTATCCTGTGCATGCGGACTTTGTGGGATTATCCCTCGCAACGATGATTCAGGAACGGGTCGAGGTGGTGATTGCCCCCGATAACGGAGCCATCAGCGTGTACCTGCACTAGTCGGCACGGCAGCGATCAGCGTGTAGTCGGCACGGCAGCGATCATCGATATTTCGACATTCACGCCTCTGGGCAGGCCCAGAACGGCCACGGTCTCGCGGGCGGGGTAGGGTTCCGTAAAATAGCTCCCATAAACGGCGTTAACCGGCCCAAACAAATCCATGCTGGACAAAAAGATGCTGGCTTTGATAACATTCTCAAAGCCCAGGCCTTGGCTTTGGAGAATCGCTTGCAAATTGCGCATGACCCGATGGGTCTCCTCCTGGATGCTGGACTGCACGAGGTCGCCGGTGGCGGGGTCCAAGGCAATTTGGCCGGAGATAAACAAGGTATCCCCGTGCCGAACGGCCTGGGAATAAGGCCCGATGGGTTTGGGGGCAAGGTCGGTTTGGATGGACTGCATGCGGCCAAAAATAAAGGTCAAAGCCTGGGGATTTCGTATTTTCAACCCATGACAACATCATCGCAATCCACGCCGCAATCCGCATCGCCATCCGCACCTCAGGCCGCCTCGCCATCCGCCTCTTCGATTCCCTCGGATGGCTTGAATCTATTGGTTTGGGGAACACCGCTTCCGGAAAGTCGTCTGGAAGCCTGGCGAATGCGGGGCCATATCGTCGAAAAGCTGGATGGATCCCAGGCGTTGAGCATCCCAAGCGGCCTCGTGCCGGATTTGGTTCTGGTTACGGACTGGGAAGACCGAGAAGGGCAGGCCGAACGGTGCTTGGCAATGGAGGCTTGCGGTGCGCGGAGGGTGATGTTGCACTTGGTGGGACCCAGCCTCGAACAAAAGTCCTTGGATTTGGGATTGAAACTGCGTGGGCCTTCTTCGGTTCAATGGGCGGCCTGGAATGCCTGGCCTGATTCGTTGCAGGCCGAGGTTTGGGAATTGGTGCCGGGACAGTCGACGCCGGAGGTGCAGGCGGCTTGGCAGAATTTGGGAAAGGCGTTGGGTATGGAGTTCGTCTTCTGTCCAGATCACGGCGGGATGGTGACGCCCCGGGTCTTGGCGTGCATGATGAACGAAGCCTACAGGACCCTGGATGAAGGGGTTGCGGTCGCCGAAGATATTGATTTGGGCATGCGTTACGGAACCAATTACCCCCGCGGGCCGTTGGAATGGAGTCGAATGATTGGAACCAAGCGCCTGGTAAAGGCTTTGGATGCTTGGCACGCCGCAGCCAATCAACGAAACCCGCAAGCGACGGATGATGTGTACCGTGTTGCAGAAGGATTGCGCAAGGCGTCTGGTGTTACGTCGGTGTTGGGCTGGGCAGTGTGGTTGTTTTATTTTGTGTTAGGATGCTTTGCTTTGGGGGCTTGGTCTTCGGTGGAGGCGGCGAACGGACCCAAGGGTCCTTTGTTACCGGGGCGACCTTCGCCGGTGGTGCTCAAGGGTTGGGAATCCGGGGATACGACCACGGTGGTGCTGGAGGATTACCTGCGCAAAGCAGGTTCGCTCAAGGATGTACGGGTTCCGAAGGGTTGGTCTTGGTCCCTCAGCGGGGACGGACAGCTATTGTATTTGCAACCGGCAACCCCATCGACAGCGGCAACCCCATCGAAGGAGGCCTCCTCGGCAGTGGATCGACGTCCGCTATGGGTTTTGGGTTTGGATTTGGAAGGAGGGCAGGTTTTGGAATTGCCGGTCAAGGCGCCCCTGCACACCGAGGCTGTTTTTGGGTACCGTCCCAAGGAGGGCGAACAAGTGGATTCGGTGTCGGTGGTTGGGGATTTTAACGGTTGGAATCCGAGAAGCCATCCGATGCGTTGGGACCCCGATAATGTGGAATGGCGCCTGCGTTTGCGCCTCCCTGCGGGATCCTATCCCTACCAATTGGTGGTCAATGGGCGCTGGATTTTGGATCCGGCGAACTCGGCAAGGCGGGATAACGGTATTGGGGGGGTGAATTCCTTGTTAAGGTTGATGCCTGGGGGCGGGCCGGCGCCGGCTCTCGATGTGCTGGAGGAGAAGGAGGGGATGCTGCGCTTTGGCTGGGCCGGTAGGCCCGGCGGGGCTTTGGTTTTTTGGGAGAACCTTTGCTTGGCCCGCCTGGAACCGGATTCGAATGCAGGGATAGCGTCCGCCACGGAATGGAACTTGAATATTCCCCAAGAAGCCCTTCAACGGACCCGGTCCTATTTGCGCATTTATACCTACGGTCCCCAGGGTCCCGGAAACGATCTGTTGTTACCATTGACCAAGGGGCGGCTGGTTCGGGATCCGGATCAACTTACCCGGCACGACGCCGAAGCTCAACGCATGTATTTTGTGTTTGTGGATCGTTTTGCCAACGGGGATTCCACCAACGACCGTCCGGTTCAACATCCGGAGGTTCACCCCAAAGCCAATTATTGGGGGGGTGACCTGCAAGGGGTTTTGAACAAAATTCAGGAAGGCTACTTTGATCGAATGGGCATCAACAGCTTATGGATTTCACCCATCGTTCAAAATCCCGAAGGACCTTACCGGGAATGGCCCAAACCAAATCGCATGTATTCGGGTTACCATGGTTACTGGCCCATTTCGTCCAGCCGGGTGGATCGTCGTTTTGGGGATGAGGACCTTCTACGTCGGCTCATTGATACAGCCCATGCCCACGGTATCAATGTCTTGCTGGACTATGTGGCCAACCACGTCCATCAGGAGCACCCGCTCCTGCGGCAGCATCCGGATTGGATCACGACCCTGGACCTGCCCGATGGTCGCAAAAACATTCGAATCTGGGATGAGCATCGGTTGACCACTTGGTTTGACACCTTCATGCCCAGCCTGGACCTTGAAAGGCCCGAGGTCTATCGTACGATGAGCGATTCGGCCTTGTATTGGTTGGAACAATTTCCCTTGGATGGATTTCGTCACGACGCCACCAAGCATATCCCGGAGGTTTTTTGGCGAACCCTGACCCGCAAAATCAAGGAGCGCATTGTGGGTCCCCAAGGTCGTTCGGTTTACCAAATCGGGGAGACTTTTGGAAGTCGGCAGTTGATTGGTTCCTATGTGGGGAGTGGGATGATTGATGCGCAGTTTGACTTTAATTTTTATTTCGATGCGCGTTCTGCGCTGGCATCGGATGCCACCGATTTGGGCTTGATTCGCCAAAGCCTGGAGGAATCTTTTTTGTATTACGGTCATCAGCACAGCATGGGAAATATTTCGGGGAACCACGATATGCCTCGTTTTATCGCCTACGCTTCCAAGGCGTTGCGTTTTGACGAAGACCCGATCGCAGCCGGTTGGGATCGGCAAGTGGAAGGGGTGGATTCCCTGGGTTTTGACCGACTGCGCATGTTGCAGACGCTGATTGCGACGGTACCGGGGGTTCCTGTTTTGTATTACGGGGATGAATGGGGAATGATGGGGGCCGGGGATCCGGATAATCGCCGCATGATGCGCTTTGAAGGCCTTTCCAGACCCGAACAAGAGACCATGGAGCATTGCCGTCGCCTGATGCAGGTTCGCTCCCAGAGCATGGCCTTGTCGTACGGGAGTACGCATTTTTTGTTGGATCAACCCGAGGCGCTGATCATGAGTCGACGTTATCTCCAGGAAGATGTTTGGGTGGTATGGAATCGTTCGTCCAAACCCCTCGAAACGGTGGTGGACCTCAACGACCCCATCGCGCAGCGCTTGAGGGGGAATTCCATCGAAGGGGGCGCGAACAGCAACCGAGGGTCGGCCCTTCCACTGCCTCGCTCGGTGCGGGACCAATTGCGCAGTCGTTTTGAATTGAATCTGCTGGCGGGTCGTGGTCAGGTGGTTCATTTGGGCAAAGGCCGTTACCAAATTCAAATCCCTCCCTACAGTTCCGCTGTTTTGGCCCATCCCTAAGGCAGCCGTACCTTTGTGCTATGAGCCAAACCATTCGATTCGCCAACGCCCAGCAGTTTACCTTCCACCAATCCCTCAAACAGAGGGTCAAGGAGTATTTTGACCAAAAAGGCCTTTCCTCCAACGGGGGAATGCGCATGATTGGCAAGGGTCTTTTTTGGATCCTGGCCTATCTGGGCCCCTTAACGCTTTTGATCGCCGTGCCCATGCCTTGGTGGGCGGCCATGTTGGTTTTTGTCTGGCTGGGCATTGCCCTGGCCGGTATCGGAATGGGTGTGATGCACGATGCCTGCCACAATTCGTTTTCGGACAAGGCTTGGATCAATCGTTTGTTTGCTTCCTCTATCTACATGATCGGTGGCAACAAGTTCAGCTGGAAGATGCAGCACAATGTCTATCATCATACCTATACCAACATTCACGGTGCCGACGAGGATATTGCGGGCATGGCTCTGCTTCGATTCGACAAGCATCAGCCCCTACGACCGGTTCACCGTTTTCAGCACCTGTATGCTCCGCTGCTGTATTCGATGATGACCCTGTCTTTTTATGTTAAGGATGTTCGTCAGGCTATCCGGTGGTCCTTGGCCAAAGGCCCTCATTTTGTGTTCCAACAAATGACTAAACTAATTACCGGGAAGCTTCTGTACTTTGGAATTCTTTTGGTTTTGCCATTGATATTCAGTCCTTTATCTTGGATTACGGTCTTGGCAGGCTTTCTGGTGGTTAACTTGGTTGCTGGCTTTATTATGGCGATTGTTTTTCAGTTGGCGCATGTTGTGGAAGGGGCCGATCAGCCTCTGCCGGACGACAAGGGTTTGATGGATAATTCCTGGGCGGTGCATCAATTGCAGACCACGGCCAATTTTTCGCCGGGGAACCGTTGGTTGACTTGGTACCTGGGTGGCTTGAACTATCAGGTCGAACATCACCTTTTCCCTAACATATCGCATATTCATTACCCGGCCATCGCTCGAATTGTGCGCGAAACGGCGGCGGAATTTGGGTACGGTTACAATACCTTCCCCAGCATGGCCTTGGCGGTTAATTCCCATTTGCGGACGCTGAAGGCCTACGGTCGCTCCTAATTTTCATGGCCGGCTCCCCCAGCGTTCTTGATACGGAGGCGGTACGGGTCACCCTATCCAGGGTCCGTGAGCCTGATTTGGGCAAAGACCTGGTGACCTTGGGCATGATCGAGGCCCTGGAAGTGGATGACCAAGCCAGGTCGGTGCGTTTTTTGATTCGCCTGACCACACCCTCCTGCCCTCTCAAGGATCGCATGGAGGCGGATTGCCGAGCGGCGCTCGCCGAGGATTGGGGACCCGACCTCCAAGTCGATATTCGAATGGAGGCCCGGACCCTGGGTCGAGCTCAGGGCATGGATTGGTTACCGGAGGTCCGAAACCTGGTGATGGTGGCTTCGGGCAAAGGCGGGGTGGGTAAAACCACGGTTGCTGTGAATTTGGCTCGGGCCTTGGCTGCATCCGGCGCCTCGGTGGGCCTGTTGGATGCGGATTTGTACGGCCCCAATGTGCCGATTCTCCTGGGGGCCGAAGACCGTCAACCCGGTTTGAAGGAAGGACGCATGACCCCGGTGGAAGTTGAAGGCCTGCGTATGATGTCGGTGGGTTTGTTGATTGACCCGGCCAGGCCCCTGATTTGGCGAGGTCCGATGGCTTCAAACACCCTCAAACAGTTTTTTTCGGAGGTGGATTGGGGCGAATTGGATTACTTGGTCATGGATTTGCCGCCTGGAACCGGGGATGTTCAACTGACCCTCACCAAATTATTCCCTGAGGCCTTTGGTCTTCTGGTGACTACGCCCCAGGCGATGGCCGTGGCCGATGCTCTCAAAGCGGGTCGAATGTTTCAAACCGAAGGCACCAAGCTGCATTTGCTAGGTCTGGTGGAGAATATGGCTTGGTTCAGCCCCGAGGACCAACCTGAACAACGGTACCATCCCTTTGGAAAAGAGGGAACCCATGCCTTGGCGGAGCGATTGGGATTGGAATGCCTGGCCAGCCTGCCCATGGTCGAAGGATCTTCTCAAGGGACCTCGGTGGCCGGTACCCCCATCGCGCAGGCTTACCTTGACTTGGCCGGTGAAGTATCGAGGCGTATTGCCATGCATCACCGCTCCACATGAACGCTGGCCATTCCCTTTTTGACCGGGTTCAGGCGGCGCTGGATACCATCCGGCCTTACCTCGAAGGCGACGGTGGGAATGTGGAATTGTTGGAGGTCAATCAAGCCGGCGAAGTCCGTCTGCGTTTGATCGGCAATTGCGAGCAGTGCAATATCAGTCACCTCACCCTGCGGAACGGCATCGAAAAAGTCATTCGGCAATCGGTTCCCGAAATCACCCTCATTGAATCCATCCCCCCATCGTGCGAGCACCCCTAACCTACCAACGACTGCTGGACCTCATCCAGCAACGCCAGACCATGTTATGCGTTGGACTGGACACCGATCCAGAGCGCATTCCCGCCTGTCTTCGTAACGAGCCCGATCCCGTTCTGGCCTTTCACAAAGCCATTGTGGAGGCCACGGCCGACCTATGCATCGCCTACAAACCCAACCTTGCTTTTTTTGAGGCGATGGGTCCGGCCGGGATGGAGTGTTTTGCCCGCACGGTCGAATGCCTGCCCTCCGAGGCGCTTTGCATCGCCGATGCCAAACGGGGCGATATTGGGAACACCGCGGATCGTTATGCCCACGCCTTTTTCGATGTCTACGGGGTCGACGCTGTCACACTGCATGCTTACATGGGCCGGGATTCGGTGCAGCCTTTTTTGGGAAGGACTGGTAAATGGGCGGTCGTTCTGGGTTTGACCAGCAATTCCGGGGCTGCTGATTTTCAAGAAAAATCGGCCGCCGATGGGAGGCCGTTCTATCGCCACATGGTGGATGCCGCCCTCTCCTGGGGTAGCCACGAAGACACCATGCTGGTGGTGGGCGCCACAAGGCCGGCGGCCTTGGCTGCGTTGCGGGCTGATTTTCCGCAACATTTCTTTTTGGTTCCGGGCATTGGGGCCCAAGGCGGGGATTTGGAAGCCGTAATACGAGCGGGGTGCACTTCACATAACAACCTAATCATCAACGCATCACGGAGCATTCTCTACGCATCTTCTGGTTCGGATTTTGCCGAAAAAGCCAGGGAGGCGGCCCAAGATTTATCCAAAAAAATGGCCGACCTGTCATCAGGTCGGCCTTGAAGATTTTGAGCGATTTGCGGGCGGTCTTGTCCGCTAATCCCGAAGGGATTCCGCTATAATCCCGAGGGGAATTAGATTCGGTTGCTGTTGAGAACGCGCAGTGGCTTGCCGCTGTTATCGGTTTCGAAGATGACGGCAATGGCCTGCAGGTTGTTCAGGTTAACAGCCGGAGTCAAACCAGTGGGAGCTACATAACCAAAGGTCATTTCGTAGGTCTTGCCCTGAGGGATGGCGGTGTTGTTGTTTTCTAATTTCTCACCCCAAACGCCGGTGATGTTGTTGGATGGCATGGCCGTTGCGCCACCGCGGAAGACCATCTTGTGCTTGAAGTTGGGATCGCTTTGACCGGCCTGGCTGAGGGCGATGTTGTTCTCGACCAAGAAGACAGCCAAAGAATAGTTGCCAGCAGGAAGGGCCTGGAAGAATTCGGCTTTGGTATCCACGTAAATGGAGTCGCCTACTTTGGTGCGGCGAAGGGCCACCCCGGCCTTGACATTGGCAGGTACCGTGCCGATAATGGTGTTGACGGCGGAGGTCCAGGCGGAAGAACTTTGGAGGAAATCAGCACCGGCAACATAAGCGGGGATGCCGGATACGCTGTATTGGCTGGCCATGGAGCTGCCTTCGGGAATAGTGAAGGGATCGTTGAGGCCGACTTTGATGCCGCTAAATTTGGCACCGTGGGTGGTACTCAAGTTGTAAAGTGCGGGAATACCGTTGGCACCGCAGGGTCCACACCAGTTACCGCTAAAGTTGATGGCAAAAGCATTCTGAACGCGGGATACAACCAAACCGGTTCCGCCGGTT
>CAIOCC010000182.1 GCA_903856555.1 uncultured Bacteroidota bacterium | reverse complement strand
GCACCCCAGGATTCAAAAAATTCTGGATCAATGGGGAGACACCAATGTTAGTATTCAGTGTTGTAACATTGATAATAACCAGGACATGTCAGCTTCTACTCAAAGCCTGGCAACTTGGTCTTTCGAAAGCAATCCTGCCAAGAAAGAATCCCCTAGCCGTATTTTGGTCTTGCTAAAGAAAGGAACAGCCTAGAATCAACGCGATTCCTGGTCCAACAAATACAAGAGGGCTGCCATGGAGGCGGAACCCAATTCCAATTCGCGACGATTCACGGATTCAAAAACGTCGGTCGCCGCATGGTGGTAGTCAAAATATCGCTGTGATTCCGGAATCAAACCAAACAACTCCGTGCCCTGAGGCCGTAGAAATCCAACATCCACCCCACTTCCACCTTTGCGTATCGCATACACACCGTAGGGATCCAGGAAACGAAGCCAGGGCTGCAAGGCCTTGATTCGTTCCAACGAAGACTCGCTCGAAAATTCCCTTGGGGCGAACCCACCCCGGTCCGATTCCAAGCCGACCTTTTGCTTTTCACCGACCGACGCAGACCAATCCGCGTAGACCTTGGCTCCTCGGGCCCCGTTTTCTTCGTTCATAAAAAGGACCACCCGAAGGCTGCTGGCCGGTTGATACCCCACGGCTTTGAGGAGGCGAATCGCTTCCACAGCATGGGCACATCCGGCTCCATCGTCGTGAGCGCCTTCACCCACGTCCCAGGAATCCAGGTGCCCACCGACCACCATCCACTCCCTGGGACGCCGCGACCCGTGCCAATCCCCGATGACATTGTAGGACAAGGTGTCTGGCAATTCGTAACAATTTGTATACAAGGAAACCCGGGGGCGCTTTCCTTGGCGTTTTTGGGTAATCAAGGTCTGGGAAAGCCATTCGGCATCCTCGGTGCTGATAGCAACGGCCGGGATGCGAACCTTGGCATCCCCGTATTGCATGGACCCGGTATGCGGAAAACTGTCCAAACGATGGGTTAACGAACGAATCATCACCCCGATGGCGCCCTTGGACGCGGCCAACCGAGCCCCATCAAATCGTATATCAATGCAACCACCGTAGGCAGCCATGCTATTGACCGGTCGCTGGTCAAAAGGCTTGTTCAAAAAAACAATGCGTCCGCGCACTTGCAATGAATCGGCCTTTTCCAATTCATCTAAATTCCCAAACTCCAAAACCTCCCCATGAACACCCTGGGCGCCGGTCCCTACCGATCCTCCCAATGCCAACAATCGCAATCGATAATCCGAGGCGAGGCCGTCAACGCGCACGGTTCCCTTTTCGGCTTCACCCCGAACCCAACGCGGTACCTGCACCGGTTGCAACCAAACAGAATCCAAACCCAACTCCGATAGATAGGCAAACATGAGCTCAACCGCTTTGGCCGCACCGGCACTGCCACTGAGACGGTGACCGGCTTTTTTGCAAAGGTCCCGTAACATAGGATAAGAACGACCCGATACCAGCGCTGAATCAAATACCTGACGGATCAATTTAGCCTCATCATCTTGATTTTGAGCTATTTGAGGCGCCTGTGGTCGTTGCGGCGCTTGGGCCCTGGTTCCGGCGGGATTCATCATCAAAAGGCCTGTCACCAAGACGACCAAGCATCCCATAATTCCCCCATAGAATCCTAGAATTCCGGTATTTATGTTTTTCATAGCGATTGTTTAAGCCCTACGGGCGGTCAAGAACCTGAACACCGGGCAAGGTGCTCCCTTCCAGCAATTCCAAAAGAGCTCCACCTCCCGTTGAAACGTACGAAACGCGGTCTTGCACACCAAACCGATGGACGGCCGCTGCTGAATCACCGCCCCCTACCAAACTAAAGGCCCCGCGATCGGTGGCTTCAGCAACTGCCTCTGCAATGCTTCGGGTC